>CALBSY010000117.1 GCA_937967725.1 uncultured Alphaproteobacteria bacterium
GCGACGCCGCGCTTGGCGTCGCGCGCTTCCATCGCGGCGATCAGCGTCACCAGCACGCGCGCGCCGGAGGCACCGATCGGATGCCCGAGCGCGCAGGCGCCGCCATTGACGTTGATCTGGTCAAGACCGATGCCGAGCTCGTTCATGGCAATCAGCGGCACGACGGCGAACGCTTCGTTGACTTCCCAGAGATCGACATCGCCCGCCGTCCACCCGGCGCGTTCGAGCGTCTTGCGGATCGCCGGCACCGGCGCAGACGTGAACTTCGCCGGCTCTTGCGCATGAGAGCACTGCGCCACGATGCGCGCGAGCGGCTTGCGGCCCTGCTTCTCTGCGTCAGCGCGGCGCATCAACACCAGCGCCGCGGCGCCGTCGGAAATGGCTGAAGCGTTGGCTGCAGTAACAGTGCCGCCTTCAGTGAAGGCTGGCTTGAGTGAAGGGATTTTTTCGGGCTTGGCGCGGCGGGGCAGTTCGTCAGTGTCGATTACGCCGCCTTTCGTTTCCACACCGATGATCTCGCGCTTGAAACGGCCTTCGCTGGTAGCGCTCTGCGCGCGCGTCAGGGTTTCGAGCGCGTAGGCGTCCTGCTGCTGACGCGTGAGCTGGTATTCCTTCGCCGCCTGATCGGCGTAGACGCCCATGGCCATGCCTTCATAGGCGTCCTCGAGACCGTCGTAAGCCATGTGATCAAGCATCTTGTCGTGGCCGTACTTCTTGCCGCCGCGATGGCTGGTCAGCAGAAACGGCGCACGCGACATGTTCTCCATGCCGCCAGCAATCACGGTGTCGGCTTCGCCCGCCAGCAGAGCCTGGCGCGCCATAGCTACCGCTTGCAGACCCGAGCCGCACATCTTGTTCAACGTGACCGCTTGGGTGCCGACATCCAGGCCGGCGCCGAGCGCGGCTTGGCGTGCAGGCGCTTGGCCCTGACCGGCGGAAAGCACATTGCCCATGATGATCTGATCGGCAGCGCGCGCGCCCGCTTCTTGCATCGCCGCCTTCACCGCTACGGCGCCCAGCTGGGGCGCTGCGTAGCCGGAGAGTTCGCCTTGCAGGCCCCCCATCGGCGTGCGCGCCATGCCGACAATGACGATATCGTCCTTCCCGTTCGTGCTCATGATTTCTTCTCCGGGCGTTGGATCATGCAAGTCGAGGCGCCGTGGGCGTAGAGCTTGCCGGCCTCGTCGGTGATTTTGCCTTCGGCGGTGATAATGGTGCGGCCATGCGCGAGCACGCGTCCCTCGGCGCGCAGCCTGCCGGTGTTGAATTTTATCGGGCGCACGAAATTCACTTTCGTTTCGAGCGTGCCGTAGCCCACGCCGGGCGGGAGCAGCTGTGGCCCGCACAGCCGCAGCAGCTGTCGATCAAGGTAAGCGCGAAGCCGCCATGGACAATACCCATGGGGTTCAGAATGCGATCACTCGGCTCGCCTTCGAACAGTGCGTAACCTTCGCTGACTTCCGAGAGCCAAAAGCCCATCGTCGTTGAAATCGATGGCGGCGGAAACTTGCCCGCCATCATAGCGCGCAGGCCTTCGATGCCGCTAAGCGCCATCATTTCGCGCGCTGCTGTTTGGGCGTCCATACTCACTCCGTCGCGGCAATCCAGCCGCCGCCAAGTACGCGCGTCGAGCTTGTATCGTAGAACACAGCGGCTTGTCCCCGTGCAACGCCCTCTTCCGGCGCGTCAAGCACGACCGACCAGCCCACACCGATCGCGAGCTTAGCCGGAACCGGCGGACGGGTTGAACGAACCCGCACAAGAATGGGGCGTCCGTTGAGAGCGTCCTCGGCGGCGACGCGTTCGCCAATCCAATTCACGTCCCGCAACGCAATGCGGCTAACGCCGAGCGCTTCGCGCGGACCGACGATGACGCGCTTGGCGGCAGCGTCCAGCTTGACCACAAACAGCGGCTCGCCGGTCGCGACGCCGAGGCCGCGGCGCTGGCCAACCGTGAAATTGATCACGCCATCGTGGCGACCCACGACGTGGCCGTCGATGTGTACGATTTCGCCCGGTTCGATGGCGCCGGGGCGCAACTTCTCGACCACGGCTTGGTACTTGCCCTGCGGCACGAAACAGATGTCTTGGCTGTCGGGCTTGGCCGCGACGCGCAGCCCCAATTCATCCGCCAGCGCGCGGGTTTCGCTCTTGGGCAAGCCGCCGAGCGGAAAACGCAAATAATCGAGTTGGTCGCGCGTGGTGGCGAACAGGAAGTAGGTTTGATCTTTGCTGGCGTCGGCGGCGCGGTGCAGTTCGGCGCCGTCTGGCCCTTCAACCCGTTGCACGTAGTGACCGGTGGCGAGGCAATCGGCGCCGAGGTCCTCAGCGACGCGCTTCAGATCCCTGAACTTCACCGATTGATTGCAGCGCACGCATGGGATCGGCGTGGCGCCAGCGAGATAAGTGTCGGCGAAATCTTCCATCACTGCGCTGCGGAAGCGGCTTTCGTAGTCCAAGACGTAGTGCGGGAAGCCGATGCTGTCGGCGACCCGGCGCGCATCGTGAATATCTTGGCCTGCGCAGCAGGCGCCCGGCTTGTTCACCGCCGCGCCATGATCGTAGAGCTGCAGCGTGACGCCGACAACGTCATAGCCCTCGCGCGCCAACATTGCCGCCACGACCGATGAATCCACCCCGCCCGACATTGCCGCGACCACGCGGGTGTCGCGCGGGAGCTTTGGAATACCCAGGGAATTGAGGGTACGCGCGCGCGGCGGCGCGGCGAGGGATGTATCGGTCATATTCTCCTCCCCCTGGGGTCAAGGCCCAGGGCGAAGGCTCATAGATATTTCAGCAGGGAGAGTTTTGAAAGGTCCGTGAAGGTCTTGGCCGCAGCTTCGTATTGAACCAGCAGAGCGCTTAGCCGCACCGAGACCTGCGCCAGATCAGCGTCGACCTGATCGCCGATCTCCTTCACTAGCAGATCGGAGCGCTGCTGCAGCATCACACGCTCGTCGGTGAAGCGCGCCTCCAGCTGACCGGCCCTGGCCTCCTCGTTGGTGAACTTATTGGCCTCGACATCGAGCCGTTCCGCGATCGCGAGCAGCGCAGCGCGGTCGGATTCGCTGATGGGTTGACCGATCGCACCGCCGTGCAGGTCCAGCATGTCCTTGAGATCGGCCATGGTGTCGAACAGCCCCTGCGCCATTTCCGACGCCTTGGCGGCGACAACAACAGGCGGTCCGTTGCCGATATCAACGACTTGGTGGCGCGCAGCCTCGTCAAAGATATCTCCCGGCACTGTAGCCGCCTGCAGCTCCGCCAGCGTCGTAATCTTCACTGGGCCGGCGCCATGGCGCTCGCCAGCAAACATCGGCTGTCCGTTCCAAGTCTGGTTGAGCGCGGAGACCGCACTGGAGAAGGAGAGCTCCAGCTCGATGCCGATGCCCCGCCCGTCGCCTGCGCTGATGGCGTCGCGGATCGCCTGCGACAACAACCCAGACGATTCCGCCACGCGTCCCAGAGCAGCGCCCTGCACGCCGAAGCGCGCTTGCAATTGGTTGATAACCGAACTGCGCGCCTCCGCCGCCGCCATGAGGCCTCGTGCGTTGAGAATGCGGCTGGAGGCGCCGCCGAACCCCTGCAAATCGTGCGCGCGCGCGCCGGACGCCACTTGGCCCTGCAGGTCGATCAACTCGCGCGTGATACGGCGGATGTCGGTCTGCGCCCGCATATTGAAGCTGAGAGTAGTCGGACCGCTCACTGGGTTCTCCTATCAGCGGTAGCCAATGGCCATGAGCACATCGAGCATTTCGGTAGCCGCCTGGATCACGCGCGCCGATGCGGCGTAGGCGTTCTGATACGTGGTCATCTTCAATAATTCGTCATCGAGACTGACGCCCTCGACCTGCGCGCGGCGGTCGTTCGCCGCGACTGAAACGGCGTATGCGCCGTCTGCCGAGCGCTGCGCGTCGGCGGCCAGTCTGGCCGCTTCACCACCCAGCCGCGCAGCATAGGAGGCGAGCGTGGTCGACTGCGCCGTGAGCACGCCGGCCGCAGGAAATCCGCGCACGGCGTCTCGCGCGGCCACCAAAGCGCTCGCGCCGCGATTGTCGCCGGCCTCAACGACACGCTCGCCCAGCGCCGCCGTTAGATCAGGGCGGCCGACCGCCAGCCGTGAAGGATTGGCGGCGACGATTGTGTTGACATTGACCTCGAGCGCGCGCCCCGAGGTTGCGGACTCCGACAAACCGTGCAGCGATGTGAACGAAACCCCGGTGGCGCCGCGTTGGGTTGAGTCGGATACGAGCGACACCTTGAACGCAGGGTTCGCCGCGAACGAGATGCGGCCCGACGCCGGATCGAGCGAGAACGCGCCGTACTCCCCCAGCCCAGTGCCGGTCGCGTTCAACGCTGCGAGCAAATCGTCCCAGTCAGCGCCGGCGCCCGCGAGCGCGCCAGAAATTGTGACGGTGCGCGTCGTGACCGCGCGCCCGGCGGAATCGCGAATGTCGTACGTGATCGATCCGCCGCTCGCGAAGCCGTGCAAGTCCGCGCCCTGGACGCCGCTCTCGAAAAAGAGCGGCGTCGGGCGAGAAACCAGATCGTTGAGCCCAAAGAAGTGCGAGAAGCCGCGGCCACCGCGCGCACTCGGATCGGCGGGATCCTGTTGAACGATGAGGCCGCCCGCTGAACCGACATTGAGACTGAGCACGCCGCCCGTGAAGGAAGCCGTGCCCGCCGGCGTCGCCGCCGAGAGAGCTGCGTTCAGCGCAGCGGTAAAGTCCGCAACTGTGCCGGCGGCGAAGCTGAGTACGTCTGCAGGCGGTTGCGGAGTGATCGGCTTTGGGTAGAAGTTGAGGGTGAGCTGTTCGGCGAGAATCCCGAGCGGATTTGTCACCGCCAAAACGGCATTGCCGGTAAAGCCGATGGCGTCCGTGGCCAGCAATCCGGTCTGACGGCCGATCATTTGGCTGATTGCAGGCGCCGACGCATTTTCGTTGTGCACCTGGTTGATGGCGTCAGCCAAAGCACCGGCGAATCCGCCCAATGCCTCAACGAGACCAGCCAAGTCCTGATCGCGCGCTTGCAACAGCCCCTTAATCTCCCCGCCGGCGAGAAACGGCTCGAGATTGGATTGCGTGCCCAGACCTGGGTTGAGACTTATTACGCCGTGGGCGGCGTTGGGAGATGCGTTTGGCGTGTAGCTGATCGTCGCCGCAGCAACGCCAACCAGCAGCGCGCCGCCGCTGGTGCGCACATGCACGCCTCCATCAAGCTGCGGCGTCACGCGTACGTCGAGCAACGCGGAAAGCTCGTCGATAAGCGCCGACTGCGCGTTCTCCGCTCCGGTTGAGTCGGCGCCGGCGCGTTTCGTGAGCCGTATCTCGTCGTTGAGCTGCGCGATGCGGTTCATCAGGCTTTGCGCTTCCGACACGGCATCGGCGATGCGTTCATCGGCCTCGACAATCAGCGCCTGCAGCGATTGGCCGATGCGATGTATTTCGGCATAGGTTGATTGTAGCGCGCTGACGGCGTCGGTGCGGCGGAGCGCCGAAGACGGATCAACGCCGATTTCGGTCAGCGCAGACCAAAACGAGTCCAGACGCGCAAACATGGACGAATTACTGGCGGGGTCGCCGAAATTGGCTTGCGCGCGCGCCAGAATATCGGCGCGGGCGGCGGAAGCGCCGCGCGCGGCCTGGGCGATATAGGCGGCAGTGGCGAGGAAGCGGTCGGCGGCGCGCTGGACGCCAGTGACCTCAACGCCGGCGCCGGCGCCCAATTGGCTGCGCGGCGCCAAGGTGACGCCGGTGCGGACATAGCCAGGCGTGTTGGCGTTGGCGATATTATTGGAGGTGACGCCCAACCCGGTCTGTGACGCCCGCAATCCCGATAGGCCCGCCAGCAGCACGCTCGTCAGCCCAACCATGGACGTCCCCCCGGCAGAAAACGCCCGCCGCCCGGCGAATTTTGCCGGGCGCGCATAGACCCGGCAGGCGCCGGGCATACGCAAGCAAGCGTTTGAAACAGCACTGCTTTTCTCCGAGGCACGGGCCCTGGCGATGGCCAGCGCACACGTCCCCGACGATCCGCTTCGCAAGGCTGGGGCCATGGTAAATCGCCCGGCAGCTGCTGCAGGGACGCCCGGCGCAACTTGCCGCCGGCACCGTCCCGCTCGCCAGTGAGTATATTGATTTTAATAGACTTTTTGTGGTTACCCGGCTGGCCCGGCGTTTGCTGAGGAACGCTGACCGCCCTCGAGGACAAGCGAGGTGCGGGTCTGGGGGACGTATGGACTTCGCGGCCGCTGCCGTTGCCGATGTTGTCGCGCCGCCGCCGCGTGCGGGCGGCGGACGCAGTCCCACGCCTGACGCGGCAGACAGCGCGAGTTTCGACGAGCACCTCCAAACCGCGCAGGAGACACACACCGACGCCGTCGCGGCGCCCGCTCCGGCAGACAGCGAGTCATCGGCCGCGGACGGCGCCACGGCGTCAGGCGCCGGAGACTCAGCGGCGCAGGTCGCGGACGGCGCGCAGCAGCAGATTCCGCTCCCGCACACGTCGACTTTAGCCGTGCACTTCATGGCCAACGCCGCACCGCATGCCTCGATAGACGGCGCGGTGAACACAGCGCTTCAAACGCCGGCGGACGCGGCGCCGATCACCCCAGCGCCGCCGCCGGCGCAAGGGGCGGCGGCCGCGACAACGCCAGCTGCGGCACAGCGCAGTGATCCCGCGGTGGCGGCGCCTCAGAACATTGAACGGAATAGCGCGCCAGCGGCGCCGGCTACGACTGCAGGCAAAGGCTCAGGCGACGCCGCGCCCACCACACCATCGGTGCAAGCCAGCAGCGCCACGTCCGGCACCGCGCCGTCACAGCCATTGCCATCAGGGAGCGCGCCGAGCGCCGCGCCAGTCATCGCGAACGCGGAAGCAACGACGCAACGAATCGCGCCTGTCGCGCCACCACCTGAGTCAGTGCGTGAACTCGGGCCACGCGCGGCCAAGCATAACCTACGCGCGACGGCGGAACCCGAAGCAACACCGCGCCATGGTCCGCCGCCGCAGGCGCACGCCGCCGCAATAAAGAACGCGGCCAAGGTTGCTCCCGCTCCGGTAAACGTCAAAGACGCCGTGGCCATCGCGCCACTCGATGCGCCGGACGCCGCCCTGCCCCAGACCACTTCGACCGCGGCGGCGACGCAAACCGCATCACAAACTCAGCACGCCGCGCTTGATCAGGCCGCTGTGCGGACGGCGCCGGCGGCGCATCAGGTGGCGCGGGAGATCGTGCGCCGCTTTGACGGCGACGGCGCCCGTTTCGAGCTGCGGCTTGACCCGCCAGAGTTGGGCCGCATCGAAGTGCGGCTCGACGTGTCACGCGATCACCGCGTCAGCGCAATGATTATGGCCGACAGCCCGCAAGCGCTGACAGAGCTCGCGCGGAACGCGCGCGAGCTGGAGCAGATGCTGCAATCCGCGGGGCTTGAGCTTTCCGACAGCGGGCTTTCGTTCGATCTGCGCCAAGGGAGCGAAGGCGGCGATGCCGGCGATGGTGCGGCGGCGCCCGGCGAAAGCGACGGAGAGCAGTCAACTGGACAAGTTGCACCGCAGGCGCGGCCGCTCGGCTTCGAGCGCTGGCGCGGCGTACGCGTAGATATGATGGATTGAGGCCGCAGAGAGGCCGATTGACGGCATAGCAACAGCAACGGCCGCGCAGAACACGGAAGCGCGCACGCGGCTCTCGGACAACTATGACACGTTCCTGGTGTTGCTGACGGCGCAGCTTCAGAACCAGGACCCGCTCGCGCCCATGGATTCAACGCAGTTCACCCAACAGTTGGTGCAATTCAGTCAGGTTGAGCAGCAGATCCGCACCAACGAACAGCTAACCGGGCTTGTTGCACACTACCAAGCCGCCTCGGCGGGCGCCGCCCTCTCCTATCTCGGCAAAGACGCAATCATCGAGTCGAATGAGACCTATCTCGCCGGCGGCGAGGCGCGCTGGGCCTATCGGCTGCCGACGAATGCGACTGCGATGACAGTCAACGTCAAGGACATGCAGGGCCGCACCATCTACACCACGACGACTGCTCCCCGCACCGGCGGCGAACACTTGTTCAGCTGGGATGGCACACGGACCGACGGCACGACGGCTGCAGATGGCGTCTATCGAATCGAAATCGTGGCCACGGGCGCGAACGATGAAACGCTCACGCCGACAATTTCCGTGCGTGAAACCATCATGGGCGTGGATTTCACTGGCGCCACGCCCGTCATCATCACGCCGGCAGGCACGCGCGAACTGGGTTCAATCCGGTCCGTGCTCGCCAACGGCTGAGAAGCATCGCGTCCGCCGAATGCGGGCGTTCGTTTAGCGCAGAAGCGCTCCATCACTGACAGGAACTTAGTGCCGCGCACTGTGGGACGCGCGCGGCGATGGAGCTGGGACAAATGTCTATCTACCCCGCATTGCGCGCGGGCGTTTCTGGCCTCACCGCCAATTCGAGCGCGCTCGCCGTCATTTCGGACAACATCGCTAACGTAAATACGGTTGGCTACAAACGCTCCGGCGTGGACTTTTCCGCGCTCGTCAACGCGCAGAACTCAGCAACCACCTATAACGCCGGCGGCGTGTTGCCGCTAACGCGTCAGCAGATTTCGCTGCAAGGGTCGCTCGAACAGTCGCGTTCAACCACCGACCTCGCCATCTCCGGCGACGGTTTCTTCATCGTGTCGCCGAACAACCAGCAGCTCTCGAACGGCGGCAGCGTGTTGTTTACGCGCGCCGGGTCGTTCACGATCGATGCGCAGGGCTACATGGTCAACGCGCAGGGCCTGTTCCTGCAAGGATGGCCGGTGCAGGGAAATGGCAGCATCGTCTCCTCCCCCACGTCGCTCTCGGCGATCGAGCCAGTCAACATCGCCGGAGTCGGCGGCCTGGCGGAGCCAACCGCGAACATAAACATCAACGCCAACCTCACCTCCGGCGAAACGCCGTACGCCGGCGCCTACACGGCCGGTGACATGGCCACCGGCACAGTCATCCCGCAGTTTGAAACGTCGCTGGAAGTGTACGACAGTTTGGGCGCACCGCGCTCGATCGCCGTCGGCTTCCTCAAGACTGGGCCGAACACCTGGCAGGTCGAGGCCTATGCGCGTCCCAACACCAACATCACGAACGGGGCCGCCAACGGCGGGTTGCTCGCCTCGGGGACGGTGACTTTCAAGACTGACGGTACCGTCGCCAGCGCCACCGGAACCATCGGCGGCACTTTCACGATCCCATGGGCCGCATCCACGGGCGCTGCGGCTCAGCCAGTCGACCTCGATCTCACGACCGGCATGACGCAGTTCGCCAACTCCTACAGCGTCACCAGCGTCACCGCCGACGGCGTGCCGCCGGGCGATCTGGTTGGGCTCGTGCTTGAGGGCGACGGCATGCTGACGGCGCAGTTTTCGAACGGCCGCGCACGCGCGCTCTATCAGATCCCACTCGCGACGTTTCTCAACCCGAACGGCCTCAAGGCCGACCAGGGCGGCGCGTTCCGCACGACGCTGGAATCCGGCCTTTACAACATTAACGCGTCCAACGCCGGCGGCGCGGGCCGGATCGTTTCGGGCGCGCTCGAAGCGTCCAACGTCGACCTTGCGGCGGAGTTCACGAACCTCATCACCACGCAGCGCGCCTACTCCGCCTCTTCGCGCATCATCACGACCGCGGACGAAATGTTGGAGGAGCTGCTGCGCATCAAGCGATAGAGTAGCTAGCGCCGCGTAAGAAACGAGTAAGAGAATCCGTGTTCTAATTCGGTACAGACACCGCCTGACGATTCGCGCCTGCTCTTAGTCGTTTCTTTAGCCGTCTGACTTATGCTCACGGCTAAGAACGAGGAGAAAGGCGCTATGCAGAAGCAACGCCGCTATGATGGGGTGGTGATGGGTCCCGACGGGAATCCCCTCACTTTGGACGATCTGCCGCCTCCGGGCACAACGCGCTGGGTGATCCGGCGCAAGGCCGAAGTCGTCGCCGCCGTGCGCGGCGGCCTGCTCACGCTTGAAGATGCGTGCGCGCGCTACGGCCTCTCGGAAGAAGAATTCGATTCCTGGCGCAAGGCGATCGAGAAGCACGGCCTCCCCGGCCTGCGTACGACCCGCATCCAGCACTATCGCGCGGCCGGCGTCTAACCACGCCGCGCCGCCGCGACGGCGCTTTGACGAGGCCCACAAAAAGCCCCCGCCTCCCCGGCGGGGGCTTTTGCGCGTCCCGTATGATTAACGCTTGTTTCACGCCCGACCGGGCAATTTCTGCCCACCGGTGAGATTTGCCCAGTGATTCTGGGAGCTCTCCCCGTGCGTGCAGAGGCGAGGCGTGAACGGCATTACCGATCTCCTGCTGAAGGCCGGACCGACGCGCCTGTTCGCCGGCGTCGACATGCGCGAAGCGGGAGAGATCAGCCAGCGGCTGGAAGCCGCCGACATTCCCTTCGAGCTGCGCGGCGACGGCTCCTCAATCTATGTCGCCCGCTCGCGCGTGTTGGACGCGCGCATGATGCTTTCGGCCGAAGGCCTGCCCTCGCGCGGTTCGATCGGCTATGAAATATTCGACGAGCCCGACGCGCTCGGACAGACGCAGTTTCAGCAAAACATTAATCGGTTGCGCGCGCTTGAAGGCGAGCTTGCGCGCACAATAGCTTCGCTCGACGGCATCGCCTCGGCGCGGGTGCATCTGGTTCTGCCGGAGCGGCAGCTGTTCGCGCGTGAGAGCGAGCAGCCCTCGGCGTCCATCGTACTGCAGTTGCGGCGCGACGAACTTAGCTCCGGGCAGGTTCGCGCCATCCGCAATCTCGTCGCCAGTGCGACGCCGGGCCTAACTGCCGGCCGTGTGACGATCCTTGACGAATCCGGCCGCCTGCTCGCGGCGGCGTCGA
Organism: uncultured Alphaproteobacteria bacterium; assembly: GCA_937967725.1. Taxonomy (GTDB): domain Bacteria; phylum Pseudomonadota; class Alphaproteobacteria; order Caulobacterales; family Aquidulcibacteraceae; genus Vitreimonas. The sequence goes on from CALBSY010000117.1 coordinate 10,878, forward strand.
GCGAAGACGGCGCGGTGGCCGAGGGCATCGACGAACGGCAAGTCGCGGTCGAGGAACGCATCCGCCGCACCGTCACCGACATCGTCGAAGGCGTGGTCGGTCAGGGCAACGCGCGCGTCCAGATTTCCGCTGAGATGGATTTCAGCCGCATCAGCGAAACCTCCGAGCGCTACGATCCCGAAGGCCGCGTAGTCCGCTCGACCTCGACCACGGAAGAAACCTCGAGCAACGGATCGAGCGCCGCGGCGGCGAGCGCGGGCCTCAACGTGCCGGACACGACCGCAGGCGCATCCGCCAATGGCGGGAGCGGCGAGAACAGCTCGAGTCAGGAAACCGTCAACTACGAAATCTCGCGTACGACGCGCACGGAAGTCAGCGAAGCCGGCCGCATCCGCAGGTTATCCGTCGCGGTGGCCGTGGATGGTGTGACAACGCCAGGAGAAGGCGAGAACGCAGAGGCGGTGTACCAGCCGCGCAGCGAAGAAGAAATGCAGCGGCTGACGCAGTTGGTGCGCTCCGCCGTCGGGTACAACGCCGAGCGCGGCGATACTGTCGAGGTGATCAATACGCAATTCGCGCGGGCGAACGCGGGCGCGGCCTTGGAAGAGCCTGGCATGTTCGCCTTTTTGGGCGACCTTGATGTGATGCGTATCATCGAAGTGCTCGCCGCGCTGATTGCATCGTTGGCCTTCGTATTCTTCGTATTGCGACCGCTGATCGGCGGGCTGATGCGCGGCGGCGCCACTGCAGCAGCGGCCGGCGGCGCGCCTGCCCTGCCCGGCGCCGGCGGCGCGGCGGCGGCGCTGCCCGCGCCCGACGGTTCAACCGACGAGAGCGGCATCGACGTTGCCCAGATCGGCGGACGCATGAAGCAATCGGCGGTCAAGAAGGTCGCCGAAGTCGTGAGTCAGCACCCGGATGAATCGGAGCGACACATGCGCGGCTGGCGGAACCACGCGCCGTAGCTATGGCCGCATCGCCCAGGGCCGCCGCCGAAACAGCGGCCAACG
>CALBSY010000118.1 GCA_937967725.1 uncultured Alphaproteobacteria bacterium
CCAGAGATCTCGATGGCGATGTTTCGGCCCGAGCGGCCAATGAGGGTCTGGGCCATTTCCATAATCGAAACCGCCGCGCCCATTTCCATGTAGTAGGCGGCAGCCTCACCCTCGGACGACGGATCATCCAGCGCGATGACGCTCAAAATCAGGCCCACGGCTTCATTCGCCGACATGAAGAAACGCTCCATCCCGGGATGCGTCACTTCCAGCGGACCGCCTGCATCGATCTGCGCTTGGAAACGCGGCAGCACCGATCCCTGAGAGCCGAGCACGTTTCCAAAGCGCACGGACTTGAGTTTCGTCGCCGATGGCCGCTCCCTTTGAAAGCCCGCCAGATGCAACTCCGCCAGCCGTTTCGTGGCCCCCATCACGCAGCTTGGCGCGGCCGCCTTGTCCGACGAAATCAGCATAAAATGCCCAGCGCCGGCGCTGACGGCCGCCGCGAGCGCGTTGCGCACGCCAACAAGATTGGTCAGCACGCATTCGACCGGGTGGCGTTCGCCCAAATGCACGTGCTTCAACGCGGCGGAGTGGATCACGACATCGGGCTCGATCCGGCGGATCCAGGCGTCGAGCCGACCGCTGTCGCGGACGTCGCAAAGCGCTTCCGTTACCTGCAACTTAGGCGCTTGGTGGCGCACACGTTCGACGACATCGATCAGGCCGTGATCGAACTGGTCGAGCATGGCCAAATGGGCGCAGCCAAGCCGCGCAAGTTCAAGACAAAGCGACGACCCCACTGTACCGGCCGCGCCAGTCACCAGAACGCGCTTGCCGGCGTAAAACAACTTGAGGGCGTCGAGGTCGAACCGGATTTCGGGTCGACCGAGAGAATACTCTAACATCGCGCCGCCCCCTCCGCCGTCGTCGCGGTTGCGCATCGATATCAGCGCCTTATCACACACGCTAGGCGCCCGCAGACGTTGCGGGACCACTGTGTCGAAGACGGCACGCGGCGGTAATCCTTGCCTGCAGACGGGCGCCAACACGCCGCCCCGCCAGGACAAGATTTGGCTCGCGCCAGACCAAGACTCAGCCTTAATACTTCGCGGCAAGATCAGCTATTCGCGCCGAATTCGCGCTACAGAGCGCAGTTTAACCATAGCCATTTGGTTAACTTCCCGGCTTGATTGTTTAACCAAGATTGCCTTTTCCAAGTCCGTACCTTCGCGCCGCTAGCTTCATAGTCCCGAATTCTAGGCGGGAGGCTGGCGTGTACTGCGTACGGAGGTAACGGGAAATGCAATTGAAGCTCTTGAGCTCGGTTTGCGCCGTTGCTCTGGGCCTGGCGTTCGCGCCGGCGGCCTGGGCGGAGGACGCGAACGACAATGACGATGGCAACGCCATCGCTTAGGAAGATTC
>CALBSY010000119.1 GCA_937967725.1 uncultured Alphaproteobacteria bacterium
CTCTGGTCTAACTCACTTAGCTATTTGGTGACCGCCGGTTGCCGAGCTAGCGCGCCGGGTTGTTGACCGTCGCTTCCTCCGCCGCCTTCCAGCCCGGCCCGCTGATGGCCAACTATTACGCATCCAAGGCCTACGTGCTCTCCTTTTCTGAAGCGCTCTGGGAGGAAGCACGCGATACCGGCGTGCATGTGAGCTGCCTCTGTCCCGGCCCAACCGTTTCCGGCTTCCGCGAACGCGCCGGCACAGGCAAGACGCGGCTGGCGCAAGCGAGCAAGGTGATGGCGTCCGCGCCCGTGGCGCGGGCCGGCTATCAGGCCTGGAGGCGAAACCAGCGCGTCATCGTCACCGGCGCGCGCAACGCTTTCCAAGCCGGCATGGTGAAATACATTCCCCGCGAGCGCGTGCTGCGCATCGTCCGCAACATTCAATCGCCGCCAGAGGAAAGCGCATGAGCCTCCACGGAACCTACGACGACAACAACCTGTTCGCGAAAATTCTACGCGGCGAGATTCCGGCGGTGAAGGTTTATGAAGACGAGGAAGTGCTCGCCTTCATGGACATCTTCCCGCAAACGCGGGGGCACGTTCTGGTCGTGCCGAAGAACGTGAAAGCGCGCAACTTCCTTGAATTGCCGGAGGATAGAGTCGCAACACTGATGGAGCGCGTACATCGGCTCACGAAGGCTGCGGTGAAAGCGCTCAAACCGGATGGCGTGACCGTGACCCAGTTCAACGGCGAAGACGCCGGCCAGACCATCTTCCACCTGCACTTCCACATCATTCCGCGCTACGCAGGACAGCGCCTCGCCGGCCACGGCCACGACAAGAAGGCCGACATCGCCGAACTGCAGCAGATCGCGCAACAGATTGCGGCTGCGCTTTAAGAGGCGCTACTCGCACAAGCCCAGGGCGTCTGCCGTCCGATCGTCAGCGTATTTCTTCTCGACGATCAGGTAGGTCATCGTTTCATCGCCGATGTTCAGCGCCTCATGCCGGATTTCCGCGTCGTTCGCGAACGATCCGCCGGCGCGCACCGGCGCCTCGCGCACCCCATCGTCCGTCGTGATGCGCATGACGCTCTCGCCGCTCAGTGTGTAACCGAAATGCGGCGGGTGATAGTGCGGCTCGTGGCCGACGCCGGGCGGGAAGGTGCAGCGCAGCACACGGATCATGGCGTCCTCGTGCAATTGCTCGCACACGCGCTCGCCCTGCCAACCCGCGCAAAGCGCCATCGGCAGCGGCGTGACCTGTGCAGATGCCGTGGCGCAGGCGGCGAGCGCCAGAACAGCGAGTGGAGCTGCAGACTTCATAACATTCCCCAATACGCAAGACGGCGGCCGCCGCCGCGGCCGCCGTCTTGTTAGCACATTGAGCGCTGCGACTACGCCTTCTCCGGCTTCTTGCCGAAGTTGGAGAGTAAGCCGCGCTGCTCGGGGTGGTAGCTGAATTTGAGCTGGTCCGGATCGGCTGGATCGATGTCGATCCTGACGATCCCCCCATTCTTCAGCTTGCCGAATAAAAGCTCATCGGCCATCGGCTTCTTCACCCGCTCTTGGATCAGGCGTGACAGCGGGCGAGCGCCGAAGCTCTCGTCGTAGCCCCGCGTCGCCAGCCAATCGGCCGCCTTGTCGGTGATCTCGATCTGCACGTTGCGTTCGGCCAACTGGCCCTCGAGCTGGATGATGAACTTCTGCACCACGTTGCGCACCACTTCCGGCGGCAAGCCGTTGAAGTGAATGTTGGCGTCGAGCCGATTGCGGAACTCGGGCGTGAACAGGCGTTTGATCGCCTCTTCGTTTTCCTCGTCTTTCTTGCCGCGTCCGAAGCCGATGCCCTGCTTGGCCGCGTCCGCGGCGCCGGCATTCGTGGTCATGATCAGGATCACGTTCCTGAAATCGACTTTCTTGCCGTTCGCATCGGTCAGCGAGCCGTGGTCCATCACCTGCAACAGAATGTTGAACAGATCCGGGTGCGCTTTCTCGATCTCGTCGAGCAAGAGCACGGAATGCGGATGCTGATCGACGCCGTCGGTCAGAAGCCCGCCCTGATCGTAGCCGACATAGCCCGGAGGTGCGCCGATCAAACGTGAAACCGTGTGCCGCTCCATGTACTCGGACATGTCGAAGCGCAAAAGTTCAATGCCCATGATGTTGGCCAGCGAACGCGCCACTTCGGTTTTGCCGACGCCGGTCGGCCCGGCGAACAAATAGCAACCGATCGGCTTTTGCGGTTCACGCAGTCCAGCGCGCGCCATCTTAATAGCCGCAGAGAGCTGATCGATTGCATCGTTCTGGCCGAACACGACCCGCTTGAGGTCCTCCGGCAGCGAGATCAGCATCTCGCTGTCGTTCTTCGACACCGACTTGGGCGGAATGCGCGCCATGCGCGACACCACGTCCTCGACCTCGGCCACGTCGATGGTTTGTTTGCGCTCCTTTTGCGGCAGCAGCATCATAGAGGCGCCGGCTTCGTCGACCACGTCGATGGCCTTGTCCGGCAGCTTGCGGTCACCCATGTGGCGCGCCGAAAGCTCCACCGCCGCCTTGATGGCGTCGTCGGTGAATTTGACCTTGTGGTACTCCTCGAAATAGGAGCGCAGCCCCATCAGGATTTTGATCGAGTCCGGGATCGACGGCTCGTTCACATCGATCTTCTGGAAGCGCCGCGCCAGCGCGCGGTCCTTCTCGAAGTGCTGACGATATTCCTTGTACGTGGTCGAGCCCATGCAACGCAGCTGGCCCGACTGCAGCGCCGGCTTCAGCAAATTGGAAGCGTCCATCGCGCCGCCCGAAGTGGCGCCGGCGCCGATCACGGTGTGAATCTCGTCGATGAAGAGCACCGCCTTGTCGTGGTTCTCCAGCTCCTTCATGACGCTCTTCAAGCGCTCTTCGAAGTCGCCGCGATAGCGCGTGCCGGCCAACAGCGAGCCCATGTCGAGCGAGAAGATGGTGGCGTCAGCCAGCACTTCCGGCACTTGCTTTTCGTTGATCTTGCGCGCCAGACCTTCGGCGATCGCCGTCTTGCCGACGCCCGGATCGCCTACCAACAGCGGATTGTTCTTCTGGCGGCGGCACAAAATTTGGATCGCGCGCAGCACTTCGGCTTCGCGCCCGATCAGCGGATCGATCTTACCTTCTTTGGCCTTTTTGTTCAGGTTCACGCAGTAGGCGGCAAGCGCTTCCGAACCCTGCTTGACCACGCGTTCGCCGTCTTCGCCCTCGGCGGCGCCGCGCACGGGCCGCGGCTGCGCCGCGCCGGCGCGCTTCGGCAAACCGTGCGCGATGAAATTCACGGCGTCGTAGCGGGTCATGTCCTGCTCCTGCAGGAAGTATGCGGCATGGCTCTCGCGCTCGCTGAACAGCGCAACCAGCACATTGGCGCCCGTGACTTCGCGGCCGCCGCTTGAATCGACGTGCAGCATCGCCCGCTGCAATACGCGCTGAAAGCCGGCGGTCGGGCGCGGCTCCTCGTGCTCACGGTTTGGCACGACCAAGCTGTCGAGTTCGTTTTCAAGATAGGAGTCGAGATTGAGCCGCAGCTTGTCGAGATCGACTTTGCAGGCGTGCATCACGCCGGCGGCGTCATCGTCGTCGATGAGCGACAGCAAGAGGTGCTCGAGCGTCACGAACTCGTGGCGGTGCTCGTTCGCGAACGAGAGCGCGCGCCGCAGCGTGTGTTCGAGCGTACGGGAGAATGTCGCCATCCGACCTTATTCCTTTTCCATCGTGCATTGCAGCGGATGCTCCGACCGCCGCGCCAAATCCAACACCTGCGCGACCTTCGTTTCCGCTACTTCGTAGGTGAACACTCCGCACACGCCGACGCCGTTCTGATGGACGTGCAGCATGATCGTGGTGGCCTCCTCCCGGGTTTTGTTGAAGAACCGCTCCAACACGTAGACCACGAACTCCATCGGCGTGTAATCGTCGTTCAGCAGGAGCACGCGATAGAGCGAGGGCTTCTTAGTGCGGGTGAGCGTCTTTGCGCCGGCGCGGCCATCGGCCCCGCCGCCTGGGTCGTCATTGTCGTCCCAGTATTCGCCGCTCATCCCAATCCGCATCTGCCGAGCATGACTCGCTCACAACTGAGCCTGAAGCTCACATGCTGAACAATTTATGGATCATTGAAGGCGATGGAAGGGCTTGCGGCCATGGCGGGCGCACCCCACCTGCGGCGCCCCTCTTTGATCAGCGCGCATGCGAAATGGGCCCGCCTTGCGGCGGACCCATCCGAATTCTGCTCAGGCGCCTGAGCGCCAAAGCTCGACTTGTCTTAGCGGCCGCCGGCTTGGACCAGTTGGCCCACGGCATTCACGCGCTCGTTGATCGGCTGGAAGGCGTCCTTCGCGACGCCCGAGACCAACTCAGAAACCGACGAGAGTTCCGCGACATAGGCCTCGAAAGCGCCCTTCGCGTACTCGTTCTGCTTCTCGACGAATTCCTGCACGCTCTTGGCCGTCATCAGCGACTTCGCCGCCGCGACATGATTCTCAAGCGCCTGCTTCTGGAACGCGACCGTGCGGGCCGAGAGGGTCTCGAAGCCCTTCTGAGCCGCTGCAGCAGAGGCCATCCAAGCTTCGACGTTCTGCTTGCCGAAAGCCGACGCTTCCGACATCGCGGCGATGCCGCGATCGATGTTCTCGCGGACTGCTTCGGTCGACGCGGTGGAAACGGATTCAAACGCCTCGGTGGCCGATTTGGCGGCGCGGGCGGTCTTCGCAGTGGCCATTGTTCGCTCTCCATCTGTGGGGCGCAAAGCCCGCTTTGGAACCTCCGGGACGCTCACCGCGCCCGAATCTGACCCCTATATGTTATGCTGCACCTGCGAAGTCAACAGGATTTTGCTGCACTGCAACATGCGATTGGCGGACAGGTTGACGCAGTTGAGAGACCGCGCCTTCAGCTTCCGTTCAGCAACCTTTCCACAGCCTGAGGGTGCAGGACTTGCAGTCGTTAACGATGGCTATAAGCGAGCGCAGCAACCGCTGCAACGGTCGCTTAACCTGATCTAATGAATCTGTAAGCTGCACGGCACGCGATTTGCCTGAAATTGTCCGTACTTATGCGGGACGGGACGCTCATGAAGCTTGCTGCGGGTTTGTTTTCACTTCGGGGTCTTGGGCTGGCGGTCGCGGCGGTCGCCGCCCTGAGTTTTGCCGCGCCAGCAGCTGCTCAGGACCGTTATGCGGCGATCGTCATGGACGCCCGCACCAACGAAGTCCTTCTTGAGGATCAGGCTGACGAAGCGCGGGCGCTGGAAGAACTGAAGACGCTGCGGCACGTGCTGATCAACCAGTAGGG
>CALBSY010000120.1 GCA_937967725.1 uncultured Alphaproteobacteria bacterium
GCGCTGGCCATCGGATTGGCCGCTTGTTCGGCTGATATTCCTGCCGCCGCGCCGCCGGGCGAGGGCTACTTGTTGGAAGTCCGCGCCAGCGAAGCTGAGCAGACCTTCATGGTCACCGCGCCGGACGGGCGCATGGTCGCTGCGCGCGCGTCCGAGGATGGCGCTTCCGCCTTGCTGGACGCCGCTGGCGTGCAAGCTCTCTCCACCGCGCCGCCGATCGAACCGCCAACGCACGAGGTGATGGTGCTGCGCGTGCCGGGGGTCGATCTTCGCATTAGCGGCGATCCCGAAGGAACCGGCGAACAGGGCGGTCGCGTGGCCATCAATGTCGGCGGCCAAAGCGTCGAGGTGAATGCGGAGGACGGCGGCGGCGGCGACGACCGCGCGCATGTCCGCATTACCGGCGCCAGTGCGGAAACCGCGCGCAACTTTATTGTCCGGGCGGACGCGCTATCGCCGAGCGTGCAAGCACAAATGCTGGCGGCCTTGGGGCTCGAAGAAATCGAACGCGAATAGCCAGCGGCGTTCGGCGCTTGCGCCGCCGCGCAGGCTTGCGCTTACTGCGCCGGTTGAGTCGAGGGGGAAGATGATGCGTCAGAATTTGCGCGCGGTTGCAGCCGCGATGGGGGTCCTCGCGTGCGCCGCGGCGCCGTCGCCGGCGTCAAGCGAAGAGGGGATGTGGACGTTCGACAACTTCCCCGCCGATCGTATGCGCGAGGAGATGGGCTGGGCGCCCGATCAGGCGTGGCTGGACCGCATCATGGCTGGTACGGCGCGGCTCCCCGGCTGCTCCGCCTCCAATGTCAGCGGCGACGGCCTCGTGCTGACCAATCACCATTGCGTCATTTCCTGCGTCACCGCGCTCTCAACCGCGGACGCCAACTACATCGACGCCGGCTTCATGGCGCGCGCGCGCGAAGAAGAACGCCGCTGCCCGAACATGTTCGTATCGGTGCTGACGGGCGTCGCCGACGTCACTGAGCGCATCGACACGGCCACCAGCGGCGTCGGCGCCGAAGGCTTCGCCGCCGCGCGCAACGCCGAGATTGCGCGCATCGAAGGCGAATGCTCGTCGGGCGCGCAACGCTGTGAAGTAGTGACCCTGTATCAAGGCGGACGCTATTCGCTCTACACATATCGCCGCTACGACGATGTGCGTTTGGTGTTCGCGCCAGAGCATCGCATGGCCGCTTTCGGCGGCGATCCCGATAACTTCAACTTCCCGCGCTACTGCATCGACTTTTCGTTTCTGCGTCTCTACGAGGACGGCGCCCCGGCGGCCACGCCCGCGTATTTAAGCATGCGCTTCGATCCCGTGGCCGAAGACGAGATCGTACTGATCGCCGGCAACCCCGGCCGCACGTCGCGCCTGCTGACCACCGCCGAACTTGCTTTCGAGCGCGACACCAATCTGCCGTGGCGCATCGCCTCGCTGGCCGAGTATCGCGGCCGGCTGATCGCCTACTCGTCGTTGGGGGCGGATGAGGCGCGCGTGGCGTCCAATACGCTGCAGGGCGTCGAGAATTCGTTCAAGGGACTCTCCGGGCGCCGCTTGGCGCTGGTCGATCCTGACGGCTTCGCGCGCGTCGCTGCACTCGAAACCGATCTGCAAACCCGCGTGCGCCGCAATCGCGCGGCGACCCGTGAAGTCGGCGACGCATGGGGTGAAATCGAGCGTGCGCGCGACGCCTATCGCGGCATGTTCTACCGCTATCAATACCTGGAACAGCGCGCAGGCGAGCAATCGCTGCTGTTCTCATGGGCGCGCGACATCGTGCGCGGCGCGGCCGAGCGCGAGAAGCCGGCCGAGGATCGATTGCCGCGCTATTCGCAAGCGCGGCTGCCCAGCGTCGAACAAGCGCTGCGCGCCGAGCGGCCGATAACGCCGTCGTTCGAAGAATTGCATCTCTCGTTCTGGCTTTCGAAGCTGCGCGAGAACCTTACCGTCGATGATCCGACCGCGCGTCGCATCCTTGGCGGCGAGAGCCCCGAGGCGCTAGCGGCGCGCCTGGCGCAATCGCGCCTGGCGGACCCGGCGTATCGCATGGAATTGTGGGAAGGCGGCGCGGCCGCGGTGGCGGCCTCCGACGATCCGATGATCGCCTTCGTGCGCGCCTGGGACGATGAAGCGCGCGCGGTGCGCACGCAGTTCGTAGAACAGGTTGAAGGTCCGATTGCGCGCGCACATGAGCGTATCGCCCGGGCGCGCTTCCGCGCCTTCGGCGACGCGCGTTATCCCGACGCCACCTTCAGCCCGCGCATCTCGTACGGCCGCGTGCGCGGTTGGACCGAACCGGGCGGGCGCGAAATCGGCGCCTTCACCTATGTCGAAGGGCTGTATCAACGCGCCACCGGCTCACCGCCGTTTGTTCTGAGCCAACGCTGGATCGACGCGCAGAGCCGGCTCGACCCGCGCACCGTATTCAACCTCTCCACCACGACGGATGTGATTGGCGGCAATTCCGGCAGCCCGCTGCTCGACCGCGCCGGCCGCGTTGTCGGCGCGGTGTTCGATGGCAACATCCATTCGCTTGGCGGCGAGTACTTCTATGACGGCGAGTTGAACCGCAGTGTGACGGTGTCTTCTACTATCATCCGCACCGCGCTTGCGGACGTCTACGGCATGCAAACGCTGTTGGCTGAGCTGGAAGGACGCTAACCGAGCGCGGCGTTTAGAAACGCGGTCTGACGTTGTAGCGATTGAAAAGTCTGCGGCGTCGGGAACGCCGTGAAGCCATGGCAAGCGCCGGGATAGATATCGATCTCGCCGTCATTGCCCGCGGAGATCCAGCGCGCATGCATGAACAGACTATCGTCCAGCAGCGCATCGCGCGTGCCGATAGTGAAGAGGGCGGGGCACAGCCCGCGCAGGTCCGCGTAGAGCGGCGAGATGTGCGGCGCGCGCTTATCGGCCTCGCTCATGCCGGGTAGGAACGCCGCGCCGAATTGCTCGATGTCGCGCGTGCGCAGCACCAGGCGCTCGTCGCCAAACTGACGCGCGCTCGGCGTCATGCCGAGATCGAACACGCCGTACACAAAGTTAGCGGCGCGAAATGGCGTGCGTCCGTGCTTGTTGCGCAGTCGCAAAATGGTCAGCGCCGAGAGATGCGCGCCGGCGCTTTCGCCGCCGACGGCCAGCGCCTCGCCGCCGAAATCGCTGAGGTGATCCGCCACCCACAGCGCTGCGGCTTCACAATCGTCGGGGCCGGCGGGAAACGGATGCTCGGGCGCTAGCCGGTATTCGACGCTGATCGCGGTGAGGCGGGTGTCGTCTGCAATGCGTTCCAGCAGGCGATCCTGCTGATCGGCTGCGCCCAGCACGTGGCCGCCGCCGTGGATGTGGAGGTAAACGCCGCGCGATTGCTCCGCCGCGATCACGCGCAGCGGAAGCTTGCCTGCCGGCCCGTCAATTTCGATCCAGCGCGCGCGCTCGGATTTCGCCGCCGCCGGAAAGATGCCTTCGCCCTTGGCGCGCGCCGCGCGCACCTTGGCTGCGCCGACCACCCACCATTCCGGCATGTTCGCCATCGCCGCCACGATCGCTGCGTTGGCGTTGCGCGTTTCCTGGGGAATGGCCTCGTCGCTGAACAGAGCTGGATCAAGCGGCATCGTCACTTTAAGCCGCCCATTTTGCGAACCGCCTTCCATTCGTCAGCCGAGACAGGTTGCACAGAGAGACGCGAATTCTTCACCAGCACCATGCCGGCGAGGCCCTTCTCACCTTTGATCGCCGCCAGCGTCACCGGCGCCTTCAAGGGTTCGATCGCCTTCAAGTCGACGCACACCCAACCGTCCTCCTTCGCGGTCGGATCGGCGTAGGCCTCCTTCATCACTTCGCTGACGCCTACAACCTCCTTGCCGGCGCCCGAATGATAGAAAAAGACCTTGTCGCCCTTCTTCATGTTTTTCAGGTGCGTCTTGGCCTGATGATTGCGCACGCCGGTCCAGGCGTCATTACCCTTCTTTACGTGTTGATCCCAGGACCATGTGTCCGGTTCGCTCTTGACCAGCCAGTACGCCATCACTCGGCCTCTGCGTAACCCAGCGCCTCGATGCGGATTTGCACCTCATCGCCGATCAATTGCGCCGCCAGCGTCGAGCCCCACGTCGAACGCTGCAATGCTCCCGTCGCGGTGAATCCTGCGGCCTGCCGCTGATTGTTCGGCGCCGGAGCAAGTTGATTGAGCGTCACGTCGAGCGTTAAGGGATGGGTCTGCCCGAGCAGGGTCAGGTCGCCGGTGATGCGCGCGGTGCGCTCGCCGGTGCGTTCGACGCCGGTGGAGCGAAACTCCATGGTCGGAAATTCGCTCACGTTCAGCCAGCGCGGTTCGCGCAAGTGCTGGTCGCGGGTATCGTCGCCGGAATCGACGCTCGCCATCTGGATCACGGCATTCACGCGGGAGTTGGCCGGATTGGCCTCATCCAGCACGACCTCGCCGGAGACCTCCTCAAAGCGGCCGAGCACATTGTTGAAGCCGAACCGGTCGATGGTGAACGCGACTTGGGTATGCGCGGGATCGAGCTGGTACGTTACCGGCTCAGCGCGCGCGGCGCCGGCGGCAAGCAGCGCGGCCGCGAAGAACAATGCTCGCATTGAAGTCCCCTTACGCTTGCGCGCGTGGCGCGGAAGCGGACCCTAGCGAAGCAAGCCGGCGCTTGGCTAGCCGTTTGCGCTCAGGCGCCGCGAGGTCCGCCGAGCCGGGCGCCGAACCAAGCCGCCAGTGGTACGAACACAAGCGCTGCGAGCAGCATCCAGAGCGGATGTGGGATCATCATCAGATTGGCGAGCGTCGCCGCGAACATGAGACCGCCCGCGATCCAGCCCGCCCAGGTCCGTGCGCCAATCTTGGCCGCCGCAAAACCGGCGGCGAACGCCGCGATCGTCCAGGTCACAGGGAGCCCAAGCAGGGACGTGACAGGCGCCACCTGCATGTAGGCGCGGATCGCTTCGGGATTCGTCACTTGCACCTCCGGCGGCGGAGGCCACAATTGATGGTTAACCCAGTCGCCCAGCAGCACTACGCCGACACCGAGAGCGGCGCCGATCAGCACGCCGACGACGATCCGCAGCACCGCCATTCGGTCCTCCAATTCCCGCTCCAGGATTGTCCCGTCCGTTCGTGTGCGTCAATCGCACGCGAACGGGTACGTCGCCTTGATCTCCCGGCGAAGCTTGGCCAACCTAGCGGCGCTATGAACGCCGCGCTTGAGGCAGAAGGGCTGGTCAAGCGCTACGGCGCGCGCACCGCCGTTCAGGACCTGAGCTTCCAGGTCCCGCAGGGGTCGATCTATGGCGTGCTCGGTCCGAACGGCGCCGGAAAATCTTCTACGTTGCGCATGCTGGTTGGCGTGTTGCGTCCGACCGCAGGCGCCATCCGCGTGCTGGGGCAAGAGCCGACGCGCGAAATCATGCGGCGCGTGGGCTATCTGCCGGAGGAGCGCGGGCTCTATCGCGCCATGAGCGCGCGTTCGGCGATTGCGTATCTCGCGCGGCTCAAAGGGACGCCCACACGCACGGCGTTCAAACGCGCGGATCAGTTGTTGACTGAACATGGCCTCGGCAAGGTCCGGCGCAAAAAGATCAAGACACTGTCGAAAGGCATGGCGCAAAAAGTCCAAGTGCTGGCCGCCATCGCACACCAACCGGAACTGATCATCTTCGACGAACCGTTCTCTGGCCTCGATCCGGTGAACCAGCGCGTGCTCGAAGAAACCATTCGCGCGCAAGCCGCCGCCGGACGCACCATCCTGTTCTCCACGCACGTGATGGAGCATGCCGAACGGCTGTGCGACCGCATCTTGCTGATCGCCAACGGCCGCAAGGCGTTTGAAGGCACTGTGCGCGACGCATTGGCGCTCGCGCCGAGTCTGGCCGTGCTCGAAACCGACGGCAGTTACGATATGGCGCCGGTGTTGGCGCCACTGGGCTTCGAATGGTCGGAAGAATTAGGCGAACACGGCAATCGCCGCTGGCGGGTGCGGCTCGATAACGGCCACGGCTCGCGCCAGCTGCTGCAAGCGTGCGTGGAAGCGGGCGCGCCGCTTTCCTTGTTCGAGCCGGCGCGCGCCAGCCTGCATGAAGCCTTCGTCGCCATGGTGGGCGAGAACGTGGCGAGAGCGGCGGAATGAGCGGGCCCGTGTTCCTCGTCGCCCGGCGCGACTATTTCGCGTACGTGAGTTCGTGGGGCTTCTGGCTCTCTCTGCTGCTGGCGCCGCTCATCATCGCGGTGCTGCTGTTCGCGCCGCTCTTGCTGGCGCGCGCCGAGCCGCCGCGCATTCTCGCCATCGTCGCCGAACAACCGGCGGACGCCGCTGTCGTCACACAGGAATTCGCCGACATGGCGCGGCGCGACGCGCGCACGGAGATCGCCGCCTATCTCGCCGCGGCAGCGCCAGGCGTGGCGGCGCAGGCACTCAGCGCATTCGACGCCGCTCCCGACCGGGCCGCCGGGATCGCCGCCGCACGCGGCGTGGCCGCTCAGCGCGCGCCGCGCGCGCTGGGCGCCTTCCCGACGCCGTCGCCGCGCTACATCATCGTCGAACCGCCGGCGCCCGATGTCGAACGCCTACGCGCCTATCTCGACGGCGCGCAGGCGCTGCCCGATGGACGCATGCTGTATGGCGCGCTCAACATTCGCCGTGTCGCCGGCGACCCGATCATTGAATATTGGAGCGTCAATCTCAGCCATGGCGAGCCCTCGGACATCGCGCGCCGCGCCATGCGCCTTGCCATGCAGCGGGAAGCGCTGGCCGCGCGGGGCTTGAGCCCCAACGAGGCCGACCGCCTCAACACGCTCGAACCGCGCGTGGCGCAATTCGACCCGCGCCCCAGCGCCGGCGGCGCCCGTGTCACGCTGCGTCAGCGCGCGCCCTACTACGCCGCGCTGGCGCTCACTTTCGTGCTGTGGAGCGTGATCTTCTCGGTTGCAAACATGCTGCTGACCGGCGTGATCGAAGAAAAATCCAACAAGATTCTCGACACGCTGCTCACTAGCGTTACGCCGCTGGAAATGCTCGCCGGAAAATTGCTCGGCGTCGCCGCTGTGAGTGCGACGTTGTTCCTGTTCTGGGGCGCGCTGGGAGGCGGGCTCTTGAGTATGGCCGCCGAGCGTGCCGGCAACTCAATGCTCGGGCAAGTCGCCGCCGCCTTTCTCGAACCGCAGCTCATCGCCGCTTTCGCGGTCGGATTCATCGCCGGCTATCTGATGTACGGCGCCATCTTCCTGGCGCTGGGCGCGCTCTGTGAGTCGATCCAGGAGGCGCAGACGCTGCTCGGCCCGGTGGCGTTGGTGTTGGCGATGCCGATGATGCTGATCACGCCGGCGCTCGACAACCCGAACGCGCCAATCATCGAAAGCGCCAGCTGGGTGCCGCTGTTTACGCCTTTCCTACTCTTGGTGCGCGCACCGTCAGGCCTCGACTGGATCGAGATCGCCGGCATGGGCGCGATGATGCTGGCCAGCGTCGCGCTCATCCTGCTGTTGGCCGCGCGCGTGTTCAAAGCTGGCGTGGTCAATCAAATCAGCATGTCGACACTTTTCCGGCGCAAGGCGAGGGGCTAGTCCCCGCGACGCGCGAGCAGCGTCTCCATCTCATCCATGATCGCGCCCATGCGCGAGACCACGGTTTGGTAGGGCGTAGGCGTGGTGAGATCGACGCCTGCCGCGACGAACATCTGATGCGGATGTTCCGAACCGCCCTTCCGCAGCATGTCGATCACCGCCGCGCGCGCGCTTTCGTCGCCCGAAAGCAGGCGATCGGCGAACATCGTCGAGGCCGCCACCGAAGTCGCGTACTGAAAGACATAGAAATTGTAGTAGAAGTGCGGAATGTAGGCCCACTCGCGCGCATAAGCCGGGTCGATCGCCATCACGCCCTCATCCGCGCCGTGATACGAACGCAGCAACGCCAGATACATTTGTGTCAGCCGTTCGCCCGTCAGCGGTTCGCCGTTCTCGGCGGCGTTGTGAATTTGCGCCTCGAACTCCGCGAACATGGTCTGGCGGAAGAAAGTTCCGCGATAGAGCTCCAGCTCCTGGCTAAGCAGGAAAAGCCGCTCATCGTCGCTCGAAGCGCGCGCCTGCAGATGTCGCAGCAACAACACTTCGTTGATGGTCGACGCCATCTCGGCGACGAACGTGGCGTAGCCCGACGTCTCCCAAGGCTGGGTTGAGTTGGCCAGCACTGAGTGAACGGCGTGGCCCCATTCATGCGCGAACGTCGAGAGACTGTCGAAGTCGTTCTGATGGTTCAGCAGCACATAAGGGTGCACGTCATAGGCTGAACCGAACACATAGGCGCCCGAGCGTTTGCCTTCCTGCGGATAAGCGTGCGTCCAGTCCGCCGCAAAGCCCTGGCGCAGAATCGCAAGATAATCGTCGCCGAACGGCGCCAGTGCTTCGAGCGTAAGGCGCTCGGAGTCCGCGATCGAGTACGTAGCGTCGTAGGAAAGGAGATCGGGATAGATATCGTAATAAGCCAGATCGCTGATGCCGAGCATGCGTGCGCGCAAGCGGAAGTAGCGATGCAGCGTCGGCAGGCCCGCATGCGCTTGGGCGACGAGCTGATCGTAAATCTCCACCGGCAGCGCGTTGGCGAACAGCGACGCTTCGCGGGCTGAGGCATAATTGCGCACCTGCGCGTTCATCACTTGCCCTTGCGTGTTGGAGGCAAGCGCTTCCCCTAAGGCCGACTCATATTGCCCCCAGGTCGCGTAGAACGCGTCGAACACGCGCCGCCGCGTGGCGCGGTCGGGATGCTGGCGATAGCGGCCATAGCCCTGGCTATCGAGGCGCACGTCTTGTCCGTCGATCTGGATCGTCGGCCAGTCGATGTCGGAGTTTGACATCTGCGTGTAGATCCGTTGCGGTCCGCCGAGCGGCAGACTGGCGGCGGCGAGCACGGCTTCGCTCTCTGGCGTCAGCGTGTGGTCGGCAAAGCGAAGCGTTTCGCGCAAGCCCACCGTGTGCACGCCGAGGCGCGGCTCTCGGCGAATGAAGGATTCGATTCGACTGCCGCCGACGCTGAGCAGTTCGGGGCTCATCCACGCCGTCGCCTCGCCAATCCGCGCGAGCAGCTGATTGCCGAGTTGGCGCCGCGCAAGATTCTCCTGAATGCGCGTGTCTTCATCGCCGCGCAGCGTCGCGTACACGAAGAGCCGGATGGCGCGCTTGTTGAGGCCGGAAACCAGATCGAGCGCGTCCGCCAGCGTTTGCGCGTTGCGGCCGAGCCGGCCCTGGTATGACGCGATGCCCGGCAGCGCGGCGACGACGGCGTCGTGTTCGCGCTGCCAGGCTTCCGCGTCAGGATAAAGGTCGGTCAAGTCCCACACGATCGCATCGCTGGCCTCCGCCTGCGCGGCGGCTGCAGGCGCCGACGTGGTTTGCGCGGCGGCAGGACCGGCCAGCGCTAATGCCAGAGCGACCGCCGAGGCGGCGGCGAGCAGCGATCGAACAGTCATTCATTTTCCCCAATTGCCAGCTTGTTCGGCCTGGTTGCTGAGCTTCAGTGCTAGCGTGTGGTTTGCAACAGCGGCGCGCGGGAGGAGCGATAATCCGCGACCAACAGCGCGCCGCGTGTTCACCTGGCGTCCGGCAGGGTCGCCAGAATGATGCGGTTGGTGCTCGATTGATGCAGCAGCAGATCGCCGTCGCGGGTTGCGCGCATATGACGGATGATGCCGGCGTGGAAATTGCCGGAAGGAATTGGCCAGCTTTGGAACGTTTCCGTCGCCGGATCAAAGCGCACCAGCGGATCGGGCCGTACGCCGCTTTCGTTGAACCAGACGATATCGTCGATCACGGCGATGGCGTAGGGATGCGAGTCCGCCCCGCTTGGCGAGGGCCATTCGCGGATGTCGCCGCTGGCTGGATCATAAACGCCCAGCCGCCCGCGTCCGGAATTCACGTACCAGATGCGGCCGTCGCTTGCGATGTCGAGGCGGCGCACGTGCGTGTCTTCGTGAGGCAGATCGATGACGCTCAGCGCCATGGTCTGCGGGTCGACGCGGATCAGGCAATTCGAGCCGTTACACGCCACCCACGGCGCGCCGTCTGCTGCGATCTTGATCCCATAAGGTCGCGAACGAGGCCGGTCGATTGAAGCCAGGCGAATGTCGCCGCTCTCGGGATCGAAGCGGCCAATCATGTTGGATTGCTGCAGCGTGAACCACATGATCCCGTTGGCGTCGAACTCCGCCGTGTGTGGATCGCGCGCGTTCTCGTCGGGCATGCGATACTCGGTGGCTTCGCCCGACGCCGGATCGAACAGGCCGATCGTGCCGTTGCCATTGCCCATGTACCAGACGCGGCCGTGCGCATCGACATTGACGCTGTGCGGCAGGGCGCGCGCCGGCAGCAGCCATTCGCGGATCTGTCCTGACTCAGGATTGATGCGGCCGATCGTGTTGGCGCGCTGGCCGACATACCAGATCATCCCGTCCGGCGCTTGCACTGGATCGCGTGCGCGTTGTCCAAGCTGCGGCGCCACCCATTCCTGGAACGATACGTCGAGCGGGCCTTCGACCAGTGTCGAAGGGCGCGGGTTGTGCGAAGGCGGATAGTGCTGCGCGAGATAGTCGAGGATCGCGCCTTCGTCCTCGGGCGCAAGATCGATCATCGAGGCGATCAGCTCGTCCCACTGCGTGCGTGTATAGCCGCTGCTGCGCGTGATCTGACTCATATTGTGACATGAGCCGCACGCCGCCTGGACGGCTTCGCGGCCGGCGCCTTCGGCCAACTCGGCGGTTTGTCTTTCTTCGCCGGCGGGCGGGGAGCACGCGATCGCCAACGCAACGGCGCTCAAAATTAATCCGGCTCGCAAGTGCATGGCGTCCCCCAATTGAAGCGAGCGCTACGCTAGCGAGACTGTGCGGCGCGCGCCACCGCCAAGCGGGTCACATCGGGCG
Source organism: uncultured Alphaproteobacteria bacterium (assembly GCA_937967725.1). Classification (GTDB taxonomy): domain Bacteria; phylum Pseudomonadota; class Alphaproteobacteria; order Caulobacterales; family Aquidulcibacteraceae; genus Vitreimonas. The sequence goes on from CALBSY010000120.1 coordinate 10,907, forward strand.
CCAACCCATCAGCGCCAAGTAATGCCCTTCCGGGTCGCGGAAGGGGCGCAACATTAGCTCGCGTCCATGGGCCTGTTGCACCGTTTGGGCGGAATGCAGGAACGAAACGCCTTTGGTTTCCAGCGCTGCTTCCGCCGCGCTCCAATCGCGCGGTTCGAAATAGATCACCGTATCGCCGCCGATGGTCCGATCCGGTTGTTTCGGACCGATCATCAGCCTGGTCGCGCCGGACTGGAAGAAGGTCATGCCGCCGGCTTCGAACAGGACCGGCAGGCCTAGCGTGTCGCGGTAGAAAGCAACCAGGGCCGGCGGATTGGCGCTGGCCAGAGCAATCTGCGCGATGCCGGAGAGTAGCGGCGGTGCGGCGTTCATTCGTCTGCGCTCCCAATAACGGACAATAATTAGTTTGACGAACTAACTAATGTCAAGCCATCTTGCGGCATGAGCAAATCGGATTCGCTGGAGGTCGCCGACAGACTGCACAGCGCGGCAATCCGCGTACTGCGCGCGGTTCGCGCGGCCGATGCGGAGTCGGGCCTCTCCGCCGCCAAGCTCTCGGCGCTTTCAGTGCTCGCCTTTGGCGGGCCGCAAAGCCTCGGCGCGCTTGCCCGCGCCGAGCAGGTGACGGCAGCGACCATGTCCAAACTCGTCAGCGATCTCGAAGCTGAGGGGCTGGCCGCCAAGCGCGTCAATCACACTGACCGGCGCGGCGTGCGCATTGAAGTGACGTCCAAGGGCAGGGCGTTGATGCAGGCGGCGCGCAAGCGCAGGCTGGCGCTATTGCAAAAGCGCGTGGCGCGCCTCTCCGCCGGCGAGCGCGCCAAATTGGCAGCGGCAGCCGAGTTGATGCTGCATCTGGCGAGCGACTAGCCCGCAACGAAAAACGCCGCCGGGCGGACCGGCGGCGCTTCGAAACTCGATTTGGGGGTGGCGTTCTACCGCTTGCTTTGCGGGCGCGGCAGCAGGCCTTCGCGTTGGGCGCGCTTGCGCGCCAGCTTGCGGGCGCGGCGAACGGCTTCAGGCCGCTCTCGCGAACGCTTTTCCGACGGCTCTTCGTAATGGTTGCGGCGCTTCATCTCGCGGAAAGTGCCTTCCCGCTGCATCTTTTTTTTGAGCGCCTTCAACGCCTGGTCGACGTTGTTGTCGCGGACGAAAATCTGTACCAGGACGCTTCTCCCGTCGAACTTCAAACACGAAACGAGCCGCGGCGCTGCCGCGCCGTGAACGGCCGTTTCTCCAAAGAGGGGCGGCACATAGCAAAACGCCGCGCCCCTGTCCGTGCCGGGCGGGATCGACGCTGGCCGGGGCGGGGCGGATCTTCGGCCCATGACCATGAGCCCCTCCGACCGATTTCGCGCCCGGCTTCTAGAGGCTTTTCCGGCCCACGCCGCCGAGAAGGGCTGGACCGAGGCGGCCTTTCGCGCCGCCGCCGAGGACGCCGGCCTCGACGCCGGGGAGGCGGCGCTGGCTTGTCCGCGCGGGGCTATTGACCTTTGCGATCCGTTCGCGGCCCGCGCCGATCGGGCCATGCTTGAGGCGCTGGACGAACTCGACCTGCCCGCCATGAAAGTGCGGCAGCGGGTGAAGGCGGCGGTGCAGGTGCGGCTGGAGGCGCAGGCTCCCTATAAGCAAGCCGCGCGCGCGATGACCCGCGCGTTGGCGCGGCCAGACCGCGCGCCGGAGGCGGCCCGCCTGCTCTGGCGCACAGCCGACCAGATCTGGCGGGCGCTGGGCGATACCTCGACTGACGAGAACTACTATTCCAAGCGCGCCATTCTCTCTGGCGTGCTCGCGTCCACCTATGCGCGCTGGTTCACGGACAACTCGCCGGATCACGAAGAGACGTGGACATTCCTCGACGCGCGGATCGAGAACGTGATGCAGTTCGAGAAGTTCAAGACGCGCCTGAAGCCGATCTCGGAAGGCGTGCAAAGCGCTGTCGGCGTCGCTGCGCGGTTTCGCTACGGGCGCTGATTTGGCGGCCAAATACTGACGCCGCCGTCATCTCGAAAATGTGCATGCGAGGCATGTGCGGATTGCCGCTTAGTTATGCCGCATCGTCGGATTCTGTTCCGTTTTTGGTTCACCTCGAGCGCGCGATCCGCTATGTTTATCCGACCGTTGTTTGGAGGCGCCTATGAAAGCTACTCCATTGCGGCTGATCAGTGCGCTGGTTTGGCCGCTGTCGATTTGGACGAGCCTGACCCATCTGGAGGAGCATCCCGCCGACGACTACGTCGAGCGCACCAGTCCCATTGTGGCCAGTGCAGTGGCGTTTTGGATTTGCGTCGCGGCGGCGATCGGGGTCCATATGTGGAGCGCCGGCGGCGTGACCATCTTCAGCGACGAGGGCGCGGTGCAGCGCGTGCGCCAAACCGAGCTATCGGGCGTTCTGTGGTTCTTCCTGCCGGTCATCTACCTCGTGGGCTTTTGGCTCTACA
>CALBSY010000121.1 GCA_937967725.1 uncultured Alphaproteobacteria bacterium
CCGCGGCGCCGCCGGCTCCCGCCGACCTTCCTCTCCTCCTCTGCATCCGAACCGCCCATGCCACCTGGCCCCACCGCCCCCGGCGAGATGCAGCTATCGTTCGCGCCGGTCGCCGCCAGCGCCGGCCCCGCGGTCGTCAACGTCTATGCCGAACGCGTCGTGCGAGGCATGTCGCGCGATCCGTTCTTCGGCCGCTTCAGTGCGCCGCGCGTGCAGCAATCGCTGGGCTCGGGCGTGATCGTGCGTTCCGACGGCGTCATCGTCACCAACAACCATGTCATCGAGGGCGCGCGCTCGCTCAAAATCGTGCTCGCCGATCGGCGCGAGTTCGATGCTGAACTCGTACTGGCCGATCCTCGCGTGGACCTGGCCGTGTTGCGCATTAATCCAGGCGCCGAACGGCTGCCCACATTGGCTTTCGCGGACACCCACACCTTGCAGGTTGGCGATCTCGTGCTCGCCATCGGCAACCCGTTCGGCCTCAGCCAAACCGTCACCAGCGGTATTATCTCCGCACTCGCGCGCACGGAAGTTGGCGTGAGCGACTATGCCTTCTTCATACAGACCGACGCCGCCATCAATCGCGGCAACTCGGGCGGAGCGCTTGTCGACATGAACGGCGCTTTGGTCGGCATCAACAGCGCCATCTATTCAGAGAGCGGCGGCTCTAACGGCATTGGCTTCGCCATCCCCTCCGAGATGGTCCGCCGCGTTGTCGAATCCGCCGTCTCGGGCGGCGACACCGTTATCCGGCCCTGGCTCGGCGCGCGGCTTGAAACCATGACGCAGGAACGCGCCCGCGCGCTTGGCCTCGCACGCCCTGAGGGCGTGCTCGTGACCGAGCTTTATCCGCGCGCCGCCGGTGAACGGGCAGGGCTACGCAATGGCGACATCATTCTCACTGTCGCCGGCGCCGAGGTGCGTGACGAAGGCGCCGTACGCTATCAATTCGCCACGCAGCGCCCCGTGGCGCGTGTTCCGTTCCCACTGCTCCCCGGCGCCCGCCGGCTCCTGCTCACGGCCACCGCCGAAGCGCCGCCCGGCGGCGCGCCGGAAGCGCGCGAATTGTCCGGCAGTCATCCGCTGTCCGGCGCGCGCGTTGTGACGCTGACTCCGGCCACGGCGCGAGCCTCCGGTCTCGATCCGTTCAAGCACGGCGTGGTCATCCAGGCGCTTGATCGCCGCGGCGTCGCCGTCCGCGTCGGCTTCCGCCCCGGCGACGTGATCGACGAAGTGAATGGCGCGGCGGTGCGCGACGCGGCCCAGCTCGATCGGGCCATGGCGGGCGCCAACCGCTGGGTGATCGGCGTCGAACGCAACGGCCAACGCGCCGAGATCAGGTTCTAACGCCTATGTCTTGATCGGCGCGCCGATCGACCAGGAATGTCCGAATGGGTCCTTGAGCTGCCCATAGCGGTCGCCCCAGAACTGATCGGCGAGCGGCATCTTGATTTCGGCCCCGGCGGACACCGCACGCTCCCACCAGCGGTCGGCGTCTTCGACCTCGAGATGGATCGTCACCGCGGCCGGCGCGGGCGCATCGCCGCCGCCGCGAAACTCCGGGAAATCGTCGGAGAGCAAGATCGCCCCGCCATTGACGCGGAAGCGTGCGTGCATGATGCGCTCGCCGTCCTCGCCATAGGCGCGGTATTCCTCGCTGGCGCCGAAGGCGCGCGCGTAGAAGTCGAGCGCGGCCTTGCCGCCTTTGACGGTTAGATACGGATAGACGCCAACTGGGATCGCGGATGTTGCTTCGGCCATGAGAGTCGCTCCGCTGTTGCAAGCGCTTCTCTATAGCCGGGAACGCACTCAGCGATAATCGGGATTGGGAAAATCCGGCCGGCAGCCTGCGTCCCATTCCGAGCGCTGATTGCCGTGCGCGGGATAGCCGCCGGCATCGCGCAGCATGCGCGCCATGTGCATGAGGTTCCAGGTCATGAAGCTCGTGTTGCGGTTGGTGAAATCGTTCTCGGGCCCGCCTGAGCCCTCGTCGCGATAGGACGGCCCCGGACCGGCTTCGCCGACCCACGCTGCATCCGCCTGCGGGGGGATCACGCAACCCAAATGTTGTAACGAATAGAGGATGTTCATCGCGCAATGTTTGGCGCCGTCTTCGTTGCCGGTGATCAGGCAGCCGCCAACCTTGCCGTAATACGCATACTGGCCCTTGTCGTTGAGTTCGGCGGAATTGCCGTAAAGCCGCTCGTCCACCAACGTGCAAACAGACGATTTGTCCCCCAGCCAAATCGGCGAACACAGCACAAGAATGTTCGCCCCCTGCACCTTCGCGTAGAGTTCCGGCCAATCGTCCTGTTTCCAGCCGCGTTCACGCATGTCGGGATAAACGCCGGGCGCGATGGTGAGGTCGACTGGGCGGATAAGCGTGGTGGCGATCCCGTTCTTCTCCATGATGGCGCGGGAAATGCCGATGAGCCCTTCGGTGTGCGAGAGTTCGGGACTGCGCTTCAGCGTGCAGTTCAAGAACAGGGCGGAGAGCCCCGAAAAGTCGTCCTTGCGCTCTGGTTTGTCTTTCTTGCTGCCGAACATCGCGCTCCTCCTTCGCCGCCTCTAGGAGGGTACGGCCTTTCGCCGACGATAGTTCCAAATGGCGCGGGCAATCGCGCCGATTCCTGATAGATCAGCCCATATGAGCGACCTTTTTGAAGCCGCCGGCATGGATGAGGGCGCCCCGCGTCCGCTCGCCGACCGGCTGCGTCCGCAGCGGCTCGGCGATGTGGTGGGGCAAGATCACTTGCTCAAACCCGAGGGCCCGATCGGGCGCATGGTGGCCCAAAAGCGGCTCGCGTCGATGATCCTGTGGGGACCGCCCGGCGTCGGCAAGACCACGATCGCGCGTCTGCTCGCCGAAGAAACCGGGCTCGAATTCCAGCAGATCAGCGCGGTGTTTTCCGGCGTGGCCGATCTGAAGAAGTCGTTTGAAACGGCCAAGGGTCGGCGCGCTTCGGGCAAAGGCACCTTGCTGTTCGTTGATGAAATTCACCGTTTCAACCGCGCCCAGCAGGACGGTTTCCTGCCCTATGTGGAGCAGGGCATCGTCACGCTGGTCGGCGCCACCACTGAGAACCCGAGCTTTGAGATCAATGCGGCGTTGTTGTCGCGCGCACAGGTATTTGTACTCAAGCGTCTCGACGATGGGGCGTTGGAGTTGTTGCTGCAACGCGCCGAAGCGCTCGTCGCAAAGCCGCTGCCGCTGACGGCCGATGCCCGCATTGCGCTGACCAACCTCGCGGATGGCGACGGGCGCTATTTGCTGACGCTGGCGGAGGAGCTGTTTGCGCTTTCACCTAAAGGGCCGCTCGACGCCAAGGCGCTCGGCGAGTTGCTGCAGAAGCGCGCGCCCGCTTACGACAAGGATCGCGAGGAGCACTACAATCTCATCTCCGCGCTGCACAAATCCATCCGCGGCTCGGACCCCGACGCCGCGCTTTATTGGCTCGCGCGTATGATCGTTGGCGGCGAGGATTTGCTGTTCATCGCTCGTCGCCTCGTGCGCGCCGCGGCGGAAGACGTGGGCCTTGCCGATCCGACCGCGCTGCTCATTTGCAACGCCGCCAAGGACGCCGTGCACTTCATCGGTCCGCCCGAAGCCGAGTTGCACCTGGCGCAGGCGGTGATCCATCTGGCCACCGCGCCGAAATCGAATGCGTCTTACGTCGCCTGGAAGCAGGCCAAGCGGGTCGCGCAGGAGACTGGCGCGCTCGGTCCGCCCATGCACATCCGCCACGCGCCGCCCAAGCTCATGAAGGAACTCGGTTACTGCAGCGCCTATTCGTACCACCACGATGCGGAAGAAGGCTTCTCGGGCCAGGATTACTTTCCCGACGAAATGGAGCGGCAAAATTTTTATCAGCCGGAAGGCCGGGGCCGTGAGGCGCAAATCAAGGAGCGCCTTGAGCATTGGGCAAAGCTGCGAGTGGAGCGGGGCGCGCAATGAGAGAAGAAAAGATTGAAATCCAAAACATCAATCATCCCGGCAAGGTCAATCGCGTTGACGCCGCCAAGTACCAGCTTGCGCGCGCGGCGATGCTGAAAGTCCTGCCGAAGAAAGAACCCGGCCTGACGCAAGCGGAGATGGTCGTAGCGATGCGTAAGGCGCTGCCGAAGAGCACATTCCCCGGCACAACGTCCTCCTGGTGGATGAAGACCGTTCAGCTCGATCTGGAAGCTAAAGGACTCATCGTTCGCGACGGCAAGAAGCCGCTCCGCTGGCGGCGCATCTGACTGCTTTGCGCTTGCGTCCTGCCTCCGGCCTAGACTGTAATGCCGGATCACTTTGAGGGACGTCATGCTAAGGCACGCAATCGCAACCGCAGCCGTGTTGATGTTCGCTGCCTGCGCCTCCGCGCCGCAGCGGGTGATCGAAGCAGGCGATCCCGTCGCCGCGTTCACCAACGTCACTGTCGTTACCGAATATGGCGGCGAGCGCCTGGCCGGCCACACCGTCGCCATGCGGGGCGATCGCATCATCGCTGTCGCGCCCAGCAGTGCGATTGTGCTGCCGGACGGCGCGGTGATCGCCGACGGCGGAGGCGGGCTCCTCGCGCCGGGCATCGCCGACATGCATGTCCATTACCAAGACCCGCACGTCGGCGCTCTGTTTATCGCCAATTCCATTACCACCGTGCGCAACCCCTCCGGCGGCGGCAACACGCTGGAGCTGATCGGACAGATCGCAAGCGGCGAGGTGGTGGGTCCAACCATGTATGCGAGCGGTCAGTTGATTGACGGGCCCAACTCCTTGTGGGGCCCCACCGTCGTCACCGAGACCGTCGAAGGCGTACGCGAGCGCGTCCGCGCTGACGCCGCCGCCGGCTATCGCGCGGTGAAGCTCTACGCGCAGCTGACGCCGGACCAATTCCGCGCTGGTGTCGAGGAAGCACGAGCACACGGCATGCAGGTGTACGCTCACGTGCCTGCCTCGATGACGCTGGAAGAGGTGCTGGCGTTAGGTATCGACAGCATCGAGCATCTCGACGGCTTCGACCGTAGCCTGGGCGGGGAGGGCCAGCGTTCGCAGCAGCGCTGGGCCAATGCAAACGCTGACCGCTATGCGCATCTGGCCGCAATTGTGCGCGGCAGCGGCGTCTGGAGTACGCCAACCCTCATCGTCAATCTCGCGCCGACGCGCGCCTTCGCCGACATGGACGCCGCCGATGCCGAACCGCACATGCGCTATGCCAGCCAGGGATTGCTAGGCTTCTGGCGCAGTTACGGGCGTTTCTTTCAGGGCGATGTCGCAGCCGTCTATCGGGTCGCTCAGCAGGCGCACGCGAGCCGCATCGCCATGTTAAGCGCTCTGCGCGAAGCCGGCGCGCCAGTGTTGCTGGGCACCGACACGCCCAATCCGTTCGTGATGTACGGGTTCTCGATCCACGAAGAGCTCGGGTTTTTCAGCCAGGCCGGCTATTCGAACACAGAGATTTTGCGCATCGCCACGCTTGAGGCGGCGCGGTTCCTCGATCAACAGGGCGAGTTCGGCGCAATCCGCGAAGGCGCGCGCGCCGACCTGCTGCTATTGGACGGCGATCCCGAGCAGGACCTCGCCGTGTTGCGTGCGCCGAACGGCGTCATGACCGCGGGGCGATGGTTTGACCGCGCGGCGCTCGATGCTGAACTCGAGGCCGTCGCCGCTTACGCCGCAACGCCAATGCCGCAGCAGTGACGCTCTCTGCCGAGGACGTCGCGTTCGCGCGCAGCCTTGTCATTCACGAGGACGCGCACCTTCTGGTGTTCAACAAGCCGTCGGGCCTGCCGGTGCAGGGCGGGTCGGGGATCACGCAGAGCCTCGAACACCTGCTCGCGGCGTTCGCCAAATCCAACGGCAAGCGTGCGCGCCTCGTGCACCGGCTCGACCGCGAGACCTCCGGCGTCATCGTCGCCGCGCGCACCAAACCGGCGGCGGCATTTCTCTCGGAAGCATTCGCTGGCCGCGATGTGCGCAAAACCTATTTCGCTCTTGTCTGCGGCGGCGCGCCCGACCCGCGCGACGGCCAAATCGATCTGGCTCTGAAGAAGATCAACCGGCGCGGTCTCGACATGATGGAAATCGCGGTGGACGGCCAAGCCGCGCTAACCTGCTATCGCACGCTGCGGGCGACGCCGGAGACCGCATGGCTTGAACTCGCTCCCGAAACGGGCCGCATGCACCAATTGCGCGCTCATCTCGCTGCGATTGGCCGGCCCATCGCCGGCGACGGCAAATATGGCGGCCTCTATCGCCTTGGCGCGGTGGAGATTTCCCGGCTCATGCTGCACGCCGCGCGGCTCGACCTGCCGCATCCCGCCGGCGGCCGAAGCCAGTTCGCGGCGCCGCTTCCGGGCGACATGGCGGAACCGCTCCGATCACTCGGGCTTGAACCTACGCCAGGCGAAAGCTGTTAGACTGCCCGGCGAAGGATTCCACGAGGACCAAGCTCATGCTCCGAACATTTGTCATCGCCGCCATGCTCGCGCTGGCGGCGTGCGCCTCGACGCCGACCTATGCGCCCGCCACGTCGCCCGGCGGCATCGGCTATTCCGACCGCCAAATCGAGAATGATCGCTATTTCGTCACCTATCGGTCAGGGACGTCAGCTGAAGCCGACGTGCTGCAGGATTACGCCTTGCTGCGCGCCGCCGATCTCACGCTGCAAAACGGACGCGATTGGTTCTGGGTCGATCGCCGCACGTTCGAGGGACAGAACCGGCGCTCCGGCGGACCGACCTTTGGCGTCGGCATCGGCGCCGGCAGTTGGGGCGGACGCAGCGGCGGCAGCGTCGGGGTTGGCGTCAACTTCCCGCTCGGCGGAGAATCGCCAACCGGCTCGGCGCGCTCGGCGACGCTGGAGATCCGCCTAGGCGAGGGACCCAAGCCGGATGAGCCGAACGCCTTCGACGCGCGTTCGACCGCGCAGAACATCCGCGCCCGGATCGCGCCCTAGTGCTGCATGTGCTGCTGGTCGCGCTCGGGGGAGCGGTTGGGTCGGTGGCGCGCTATGGCGTGGGGGTGGCGGCCGCGCGCTGGCTCGGGCTGGCGTTTCCGTGGGGCACGCTCGCCGTCAATGTGCTGGGCGGTCTCGCCATGGGCGTGCTGGTCGCCCGCGTCGGCCCCGAAAGCGCCAGCCTCCGGCTGTTCTGGGGCGCGGGCGTGCTGGGCGGCTTCACCACCTTCTCGACGTTTTCGATTGAGACAGTGCACGCCATGGAGCATCAACCCGGCCTTGCCGCGCTCTATGTCGCCGCTTCGCTGTTGCTGAGCGTGGGCGCGTGCTGGGTGGGGTTCACGCTGGGGCGCGTATGAAGGCGGTCGAGACCGTCGCAGTATCGGAGAACGACGGCACGGCCCGGATCGACCGCTGGCTGCGCCGCCGCTACCCGCATCTGACACAAGGGCAGATCGAAAAGCTGATCCGCACCGGCCAGGTCCGCGTCGACGGCGCGCGCGTGAAGGCCTCCGACCGCGTCTCGCCCGGGCAGAGCGTGCGCATTCCGCCGCTGCCCGATCCAAGCGAGCGTCCGGCGCCGGGTGGGATTTCGCAAAAAGACGCGGCTTTCGTCCGCTCCCTGGTGTTGCATCGCGACGATGACGTGATCGTCTTGAACAAGCCTCCCGGTCTCGCGGTGCAAGGCGGCGCCAAGACCACGCGTCACCTCGATGCGCTGCTCGAAGGCCTCAGGTTCGACGCCGAGAAAAAACCCAAACTCATCCACCGCCTGGACCGCGACACCTCAGGCTGCCTCGTGCTGGCGCGTCATCCGCGTGCGGCGGCGTTTCTCGGCGAGGCCTTCCGCGACCGCGACACGGACAAAATCTATTGGGCGATCGTTGCTGGCAGTCCGCGTCCGAAGGTCGGCGAAATCCGCGGCTGGATGCGCAAAGCGCCTGGCGCGCGCGACGCCGACCGCGAGATGATGGTGCAAGCTGTGCAAACCGAAGAGGGCGCCGTCCACGCCGTCACCCAATACGCTGTCATTGCTGAGGCCGCGCAGCGCGCCGCCTGGGTGAGCCTGCGTCCTGTTACTGGCCGCACGCATCAGCTGCGCTTCCACATGGCCGAGATCGGCCACGCCATTGCCGGCGATCCCAAATACAAGTGCGATCGCCCGACGCCGAACGGTTTGCAAGGCGCGCTGCATTTGCATGCGCGCGCGCTTCGTCTGCCGCACCCGTCCGGCGGCGAACTCAATGTCACCGCGGCGCTTGCACCGCACATGCGCGCCGCCTTCGATCTGCTCGGTTTTGACGAGCGCGACGGCCGCGACCCGTTCGCGCCGTTCGAGACCGCGCGATGAAGCAACAAAGTGAGGCCATCGCTCTCGCCAACGCCAGCCGCGCACTCTTGGCGCAAGGCGACGCGTCCGGGGCCGAGCAAGTGCTGCGCCCAGTGCTCGATCAGCTCCGCTCGGACGCTTCGGTGCTGCACCTTATGGGCGTCATCAAGCGCACGCTCAATCAGCTCGAAGAGGCCGAACGTTACTTGCGCAGCGCCGTGGCGTTCTCGCTTAACGACGGCGCTTATTACAACGATCTCGGCGTGGTCCTGCAGGCGCGCGGCTCGTTCGAGGAAGCGATGCGCGTCTTTCGCGCCGCGCACGCACTGATGCCCGGCGCTGCGGCGGTGCGTGTCAATATCGTCCATTGTTTGCTGGCGACCGGACAAACTGCTGATGCCGAAAAGGAAGCGCGCGCCTTTGTGGCCGAGGCGCCCAGCGCGGAATCGTGGACGCTGCTCGGTCAAGTGCAGCGTGAGATGGAGCGCCACGAAGACGCACTCGTTTCCGCCGCGAATGCGCTGAAATATGAGCCGCGGTTGCGGGCGCTGAACTTAAATCACGCCGCCGCGCTGGACCGCGCCGGCCGCGCCAAGGATGCGCTGGCGGTCTATGAAAAGCTCGCCAAACAAGAACTCGATTCTGCCGAGCTGGCGCTCAATTACGGCCGCGCGCTTTACGGCGAGGGGCGCAAGCAGGAAGCGGAGGCGACGCTGGAGCAGGGCGTCAAGCAATGGCCCGGCTCGATCCCTCTGCACAGCGCGCTCGCCCGGGTGCGTTGGATGCGCGGGGAAGGAGACCAGGCGACCGCTCTTGCTGAAGCCGAGATCGCTAACCGGCCCAAGGACATCAGCTTCCGACTCGCCATCGCCGACGCGTTGCATCGGGGCAAGCTTCACCAGCGTGCGCTCCAAGTGCTGGCTGACGCGTTGCAAGTGGCGCCGGAAAGCGGCGCCTTGCTGACCGCCTTCGGCATGGTGCTCGATGAGCTGGATCGGCCCAGTGACGGATTGAAGGCGTTGCGCCATGCGGCCGAACGCATGCCGGGCGACCGCGCCGCGCAGCGAAATCTGCTTTCAACGCTGATTCGCGCCGGTCAGCCGGAGGAGGCTTTGCGGATCGCACGGGCGCTGCGCGAACAGGATCCGGACGAACAATATCTGATCGCCTGCGAGGCGCTGGCGTTGCGCGTGCTTGGCGATCCGGCCTACGAGACGCTTTATGATTACGAGCGCTACGTGCGCACATACGAGATCGAACCGCCGCGTGGCTTCTTCACGCTGCAGAACTTCAACGCGGCTCTTGCCGATGTGTTGCGCCGCCAGCATCGATTAAGCGCGCACCCGTTTGATCAGCATCTGCGCAAAGGCACGCAAACCGCGCGGAGTCTCTTGGCGTTGCAGGAGCAGCCGATCGCCGCCTTTCTCCGCGGCGTTGACAAGGCCGTGCGCGACTACATCTCACGCTTGCCAGCCGAACAAGATGACGCCATGGGTCGCCGCCGCCGCGAGCGGTACCGCTATTCCGGCTTATGGTCCGTTCGTCTCACGCACGAAGGCTATCAGCCCAACCACGTTCACGATCGCGGCTGGATCAGTTCGGCCTACTACGTCGCCGTCACGCCGAATGAAAAGCCGCGCGATCCGCATGCCGGTTGGCTCAAGCTCGGCGAACCGAGCCGGCCGGTCGGCAAATGTGGGCCTGAGAAATTCATCGAGCCGCGCGAAGGGCTGCTCGTGCTGTTCCCGTCCTATATGTGGCACGGGACGGTTCCCTTCGAAGGCGCTGAACGCTTGAGCGCGGCCTTCGATGTGACCCCGGTTTGAGTGCCGTCCCGCCGATTCTAGTGTAGGACGCGCCAATGAAGAAGATCGACCTGCAAACCGCACCGAAGGGCGAGGGCACGCGCTACCCGCCGCCGCACGACGCACCCTGCAAGGCCCGCACATGGATCCGCCTCGGCGACGCCGCCGGCCTCACGCAATTCGGCGTCAACCTCGTCACGCTGGCGCCCGGCGTCTGGTCCAGTCAGCGCCATTGGCACTCGCACGAGGACGAGTTCATCTACATCGTTGAAGGCGAGTTGGTGCTTGTCACCGACGCCGGCGAAGAACTCATGAAGCCGGGCGATAGCGCGGGCTTCAAGGCCGGCGTACGCGATGGTCATTGCTTGCAGAACCGGAGCAACGCGACGGCGCGGTTTCTTGTTGTCGGTTCGCGTCACGAGGAAGATTGGGGAGAATACTCGGACATCGACATGAAATTCATGCCGGGCCGCTATGGCGGCGCCGGCGGTTACACGCGCAAAAACGGTGAGCCGCTTTGAAGCGTCTCGCCGTCTTCGATATCGACGGGACCCTGGTCGACAGCCGCCGCGCCATTGGCGACGCAGTGCGCGGGGCCTGGGAAATGCTCGACCTTGAACCGCCAAGCTACGATGAAACCCGGCGTATTGTCGGTTTATCGCTGATCGAGGCCGTGCGCGTGCTTGCGCCCGACCTGCCGCCGGAGCGCTATGCTGAACTTGGCCTCGCCTACAAAGAAGTGTTCCTGCGTAATCGCGCCGCCGGCCTCGATGAGCCGCTGTACGACGGCGCGGCCACAACTTTGCCGACGTTGAAGAATGACGGCTGGCTTCTGGGCATCGCCACCAGCAAAGGCCGCGGCGGCATTCAACATCTGCTCGATGCGCACGGCTGGCACAATCTGTTCGACGCCGCCTTCTGCGCGGATGATGGTCCGGGCAAGCCTGATCCGCACATGCTCCGCTGCAATATGCAAGCGGTTGATGCCGACCCGGCCCACACCGTAATGATCGGCGACACTAGCTTCGACATGGCGATGGCGCGCGCGGCCGATTGTCATGCGCTCGGCGTGAGTTGGGGCTTTCACACGCCCGATGAAATCCGCGAAGGCGGCGCGCACCAGATCGTCGACGCGTTCGCCGCTCTGGACCTTGCCTTGGCGCAGCGTCCGTCATGAGCAGTCTGCCGGTCCGCCGTTTCTATGCCGCCGCGTCCGCGGTGGAGGCGGATGGCGCGTTCGGCGTGCGCCTCGACCAGCGCGCGTTGAAAACGGTGCGCGGCAATGCGCTGCGTCTGCCCACGCGCGCACTGGCCGAAGCGGTTGCGCGGGAGTGGGAGGCGCAGGACGAACACATTTTACCCGCGGCCATGCCGCTGACGCAGCTTGCCTTCGCCGCCATCGATTGGACGCCTGAAAGCCGGGATAAACTCGCGGACTACATCGCCAAGTTCGGCGAGACCGATCTCGTCTGCCATCGCGCTGACGCGCCGGCGCCGTTGATTGCGCGCCAGAGCGCGGCCTGGGATCCGCTGGTTGCGTGGGGCGCGGGCGATCTCGGCGTCGTGCTGCCCGTCGTCACCGGGGTCACGCCTGCGCCGGTGCATGCCGAAGCGCTCGAGACGCTGCGCGCGCACGCCGCCGCGTGCGACGATTTTCAGCTCACCGCGCTGGCGCAAGCCGCCGGCGCCGCCGGATCGGCGCTGATCGCCTTTGCGCTGCTCTACGGCCGCATCGGCGCCGCGCAGGCGTTCGCAGCCGCCGCCCTCGACGATCTCTACAGCCAGGAAACCTGGGGCGAGGACGCCGAGGCGCAGGCCCGGCTGGCTCGCCTGCGCCGCGAGTTCGAGGCGCTGGAGCGCTTTTTGGCCGCACATAGGGCGGATTAGCCGGCGCAGCGCGCGCGCTTCCGCGCACCGCGCCGCGATGCTAGAAGCGCCGCCTGGAGTTCCGCCATGGCCGACACGATCACCGCCGGCGCCGCGAAAATGCGCCTGCTCAACGCCGACGCCATCCGCAACGGCCGCGTCGCGACCGAGCCCTACCGCTACATCGTCTGCGAAGGCGTGCTCACGCCCGAAGACGCCGCCGCCATTCGCCGCGATTTCCCGCAGACCACCTCCGTCGGCTTCCTCAACTCCACCGATCTCGCGCGCGAGGGCGCCTACGCCGATCTGCTCGACGACCTGGAGAGCGCCGAACTGGCTTCGATCCTCTCCGAAAAGCTCGACATGGATCTCTCCAAGGCCGGCCGCCTCATCACCGTGCGGCGCTGGTCGCGCAAGACCGACGGGCGCATCCACACCGACTCGGAGCGCAAAATTTCGACCTTCCTGGTCTATCTCAACGAGAGCTGGTCGGCCGCCGACAGCGGCGCTTTCCGCGTGCTGCGCAGCGACAAGGATTTCGAGGATTACGTCGCCGAAGTGCCGCCGATCCAGGGCGCCGCCGTCGGCTTCAAGCGCGCCGCTCATTCCTGGCACGGCCACAAGCCGTTCGAGGGCGAGCGCCTGGTGGTCCAGCTCACCTACCTGCAAAGCGCCGAAGCCGCCGAACACAAGCGCCGCGCCGCCGGCTTCCAAGGCTTGATGAAGAAGCTGTTCGAACGCGTGGGCTAGTTTGCCCTAGCCGCAAATCCCGGTAACACCGCGTTCACAGCCGAGCGCGGGAGCCGCCCATGAAAGACATCATCGCCGCCCTGGAAGCCAAGCGCGCCGCCGCGCGCGCGGGCGGGGGCGAGAAGCGCATGGCCAATCAGCACGCCAAGGGCAAGCTCACCGCGCGCGAACGTATCGAACTGCTGCTCGACGAAGGCTCGTTCGAGGAGGTCGACGTGTTCGTCGAACACCGCTCCCACCAATTCGGCATGGAGAAGCAGAAAATCCCCGGCGACGGCGTCGTCACCGGCTGGGGCACCATCAACGGGCGCCTCTGTTACGTCTTCTCCAAGGACTTCACCGTGTTCGGCGGTTCGCTGTCGAAGGCGCACGCCGAGAAAATCTGCAAAGTGCAGGACATGGCGATGAAGAACGGCGCGCCGATCGTCGGCATTTTCGACGCCGGCGGCGCGCGCATCCAGGAGGGCGTGGAAAGCCTTGCCGGCTACGCCGACATCTTCCAGCGCAACATCCTCGCTTCGGGCGTCATCCCGCAGATCAGCGTCATCATGGGCCCGTGCGCGGGCGGCGACGTCTACAGCCCGGCCATGACCGACTTCATCATCATGGTGAAGAACACCTCCTACATGTTCATCACCGGGCCGGACGTCATCAAGACGGTCACCCACGAGGAGGTCACGGCCGA
>CALBSY010000122.1 GCA_937967725.1 uncultured Alphaproteobacteria bacterium
GACCTGGGGGCCAGCAGATCGTCAATCCGGCTCCAGCGCACATCATCAATATGAGCCTGACGATCCAGGCGCCGTGCCCGGCCTCGATGCAATCGGCGATCGATGCTGCCGTTGCGCGCGACATCCTCGTTGTCGTCGCCGCAGGAAACAAGGCGAACCAAGCTTCGCTTTACGCGCCCGCCAACTGCAGCAACGTTATTGTGGTCGGCGCTGGCGACGCGCGCGGCGGCGTGTTGTTTTGTTCGAATTTCGGCCCGCAGCTCGGTCTGATCGCACCGGGCGGCGCTGTTTTCTCCGATGGCGCTGGCGTCGGGCCGCCGGACGGGGTGCTCTCAACGCGGGCCACCACCGCCGGGTGCTATGACCCCCTGAATCAAAGCTCCGCTGAGCGCTGCTATTATTCGTTCCTGCAAGGGACCTCGATGGCTGCGCCGCATGTCTCGGCAGCGTTGGCGCTTCTGGCGGCAGAGACCGGATTGCGGGGCCGCTCGCTCGAAGAGGCGCTGTTTACGCGCGCGGTATCGCCCTTTGCTGAGGGCTTTGGGCAAATCGAATGCGCACGCTCGGCGAACGCAACGCCGCTCTCCACGGGTTCGCAAACCTGCGCGCGGCCGAGCGGGCGCGGACGGCTCGATCTGGCGCGGGCAGTGCGTACGATCGCACCTACGTCTGCGGCAGCGACTCCGTAAGCGTGTTTCGCCTTTACCACCGCGAGAGACCGCGCGAAGCTCACCCCATGAACGCCAACGCATTGCGGACGTGGGGCCTCGCGGTCGGCGCTGTGCTGATGACGGCGGCGCTGGCGATCGCGGCGATGGGGCCTGAGACTGCGCCAACTCAGGAATTGGCGAGAACGCAGACGCTGTTCGAAACGGCGCAGACAGCGGCGGAGCCGGTGTCGTTTCTCGTCCGCTTCCGCGGCAGTGGGCCGATTGCGCGCGCGCAGGCGTCGGCTGCGCAGGGCAATGCGACGCAAGCACGACGCGTGATCGAGACGCAACTGGTCCGGCAAACGGCGTTCACCGGCTTGTGCTTCGACCGCTTCACAGCCGGCGCGGCGGAGGTGGTGTTGCGCTCATGCGAGCCGGTGGCGGCGGGCGCGCGCGATGGTTTCGCGCGCGATTGGCTTGCTCGCTTGCGCGCCATGCGCCCGGTCGAATATGCCGATGAAAACGCGACGGCGGCGCAAAACAGCGCTCCAGGATAGGAGAACGGTACATGGATTCTGGCGCGTCCGTAACGATCGGCGGTTTCGAAGAGCGTATCGTCGCGACTGTCGACGGATTGGCTCTCTATGCGCGCGACTATCCGCCGCTGCTGCCCGAAACTGGATTGCCGGTCATCTGTTTGCACGGGCTTACGCGCAATTCGCGCGACTTTGAGATTATCGCACCGCGCATCGCCGCGTTGGGGCGGCGCGTCGTAGCGCCCGATATGCGCGGGCGCGGCAAGAGCGCTAACGATCCCGATCCCGCGCATTATGTGCCGACCGTGTATGCGCAGGATGTCGTTAAGCTGATGGACGCGCTCGAAATAAAGAAGGCGGTGTTCATCGGCACTTCGATGGGCGGATTGATCACGATGGCGCTGGCGGCGATGGCGCCGGATCGGGTTGCCGCGTCAGTTCTCAACGATGTCGGACCGAAATTGAACGCACAGGGGTTGGCCCGGATTGCGACCTATGTCGGACGCACCCAGCCGGTGGGTTCGTGGACGGAAGCGGCCGAGGCCGTACGCGCGATCACCGGCGCGGCCTATCCCGAGCGGCTCGATGAAGAGGAGTTCTGGCTGGCGTTCGCGCGGCGAACGTTCCGCGAGCGCGAGGACGGCCAGCTAGAGACCGATTACGACCCGCACATTGCGCTAGCGTTCGCCGATTTCGACGAAGATGCGCCGCCGCCGGATTTGACCCCGCTGTTCCAGGCGCTGGCGGCCAAGCCCATGCTGTCGGTTCGTGGGGCGATTTCGGATTTGTTCGGCGCCGATGTCGTACAGGCGATGCGCGAGCTGAAGCCCGACCTGGAGACGGCGACAGTCGAGAACATCGGCCACGCGCCGATGCTGGACGAGCCTGAGGCATGGGACGCAGTGCTGGATTTCCTGGCGCGGGTGGAGTGAGCGCGGCATTGGGATTAGACTGCCTCAGTCAGTCTCCCGAGGAGCCGCGCTATGGCCATCGAACGAAAAGCGTTGCCCGAACAGCATTATCTCTATGTCGATCGCGTCTCCTCACTTTCGGGGCCGGAGATCGCCGCCGCAATGGGCTCCGGCTTCGGCGAAGTCTTCGGCTTTGTTCAAGGAAAGGGCATCAAGCCGCTGTCGATGCCGATGTCGGTCTATGTGGAGATGCCCGCCGGTGGCCAAATGACCTTCCGCAGCGGCGTGTTCGTCGCTGCTGACGACGCCAAGCGCGCCGAAGGTGCGGTTAAGTCGGCTACGATGCCGGCAGGCGATGTGTACACGACCACCCATGTCGGTCCATATGCGAACCTGAACCAGACACATAAAGCGTTATGGGATCACATGGACGCCCAGGGCGCGAGCAAAGCAATGCCGGTTTGGGAAGTATATATCGACGATCCGCAGAGCACGCCCGAAGCGCAGTTGCGCACCGAGATTTACCGAGCGGCCTAGCGGCTTACTTACAATGCGCGTTTGAACAGCTCGGCGTATTTTTCCGCATCGAACGGAACTGCGTTGCTGAGCGT
>CALBSY010000123.1 GCA_937967725.1 uncultured Alphaproteobacteria bacterium
ATCAACACCCAGGTCATAGGCGATGCCAAACGCCCATTCATGCCGTTCGATCATCTGATAGCCGGCTTGGCTTGGATCGAACGCGGCAAACGCCACCAACGAAACCAGGAACGTCGCGGCCGTGATCACCAGCGTCAGCAGGCGAACGCCGGCGTCGTATCCCGGATCGACACCGCGCAGCGACGCACGCGACAACAGGATAAGCGCCGCGCCAGCCGCGGGGAGAAACGTGATGATGCTGAGCAGCGGCCAGCCGGCGAACATCTCGCTCATTGTCCGTCCCCGATGCCCGCGAAGATCGCGTAGGCGCCGAACGCCACCGCCGCAATAAGCATGATAAAGCTGTAGTGATAGACAAAGCCGGTCTGCACCCGGCGCAGCATGCGCGAGAAGAAGCGCGACGAAGCCGCCATTCCGTCAGGACCCAGCCCGTCAATCATGCGCTGATCGCCGACCTTCCAGAACAAGTCGCCGACAGCGCGTGCGCCTTTGACGAAGACGAAATCGTAGAGTTCGTCAAAGTACCACTTGTTATAGAGGAAGGCCCACACCGGGCCCTTGGCCATCGCCTTGGCCGCTCCCGGGCGCCAGAGATAGAAGATCACGGCCAGCAGGAAGCCGATCACCGTCACCACTACGGGCGCCCAAATGACCCAAGCTGGGAAGTGGTGTTCGCCGTGATGACGCGGCACTACATGATGCCAAAAGCCGTCGGCGTGTTCGCCCAAGAAATAGGGATAGAACAACCAGCCGGCGAAAATCGCACCAGCGGCCAGCACAAACAGCGGTCCGAGCATCACCCACGGCGATTCATGCGCCGGCGCCGAACCGTCAGCAGGCTTTTCGTGATGCGTGACGTGTGCGTGATCGCCGTGCCCGTCATGATGTGCGTCGGGATTGCCGCGATACTTGCCCTCGAACGTCATAAACGCGAGGCGCCAGGAGTAGAAGCTAGTGAGCAGCGCGGCGGTGACGCCGCACCAGAACGCAAATTGGGCGCCGATGCCGTGGCTGCCATACGCAGCCTCGATAATCGCGTCCTTCGAATAGAAGCCCGCGAAGCCGCCAATGCCAGGAATGCCGAACCCGACCAGCGCGAACGTACCGATCAGCATCATCGCCCAGGTGATCGGCATCGGCTTCCGTACCCCGCCCATGAAGCGCATATCCTGCTCATGGTGCAGGCCGACGATCACCGAGCCCGCGCCCAGGAACAACAGCGCCTTGAAAAAAGCGTGCGTGAACAAGTGGAACATGGCCGCGTCGTAGGCGCCGACGCCCGCAGCGAAGAACATGTAACCGAGTTGCGAACAGGTCGAGTACGCCACCACGCGTTTAATGTCGTTCTGCGCCAAGCCGACCGTGGCCGCGAACAGCGCCGTAGTGGCGCCGACAATGGTGACGAAACCAGCCGCGAGCGGCGCCAGCTCATAAATCTCGCCCAGCCGGCACACCATGAACACGCCGGCGGTCACCATGGTCGCGGCATGGATCAGCGCCGATACTGGCGTGGGGCCTTCCATCGCGTCGGGCAACCACACGTGCAGGAAGAACTGCGCCGACTTGCCCATGGCGCCGATGAACAGCAGCACCGCCACGGTCTCGATCACCGGCAGCTGCATCACGCCGAAGTTGAACACCATGCCCGGATTGGCCGCGGCGGCCGCGAAGACTTCGTCGTAACGGATCGAGCCGTAAGCCATGAACGCGGCCATGATGCCGAGCGCGAAGCCAAAATCGCCAACACGGTTGGTGATGAAAGCCTTGATCGCGGCATCGTTGGCGCTGCGTTTGTGGAACCAGAACCCGATCAGCAGATAAGAAGCGACGCCGACGCCCTCCCACCCGAAGAACAACTGGAGGAAGTCGTTCGCCGTCACCAGCGCCAGCATGGCGAACGTGAAGAAGGACAAGTACGAGAAGAAACGCGCCTTGTGCGGATCTTCGCTCATGTAGCCGATCGAATAAACGTGAACCAGGAACGAGACCGTGTTCACCACGACCAGCATCACCGCCGACAGCGTGTCGATGCGTACGCTCCACGTGGAGGTAAAGCCGCCGACATCGATGAAAGTGAAAAGCTCGATTAGCCGCGCATGACCTTCGCCCCAGACGAAGTCCGCGAAGATCGGAATGGACAGCGCTAGCGAAAGTCCCACCGACGCCGTCGTGACGCCCATCGCCACCTTGTCGCCGATGTAGCGCTGCAACAACCCCGCAAACGCAGCGGCGAACAGCGGTCCAAGAACGATCAGGGCTTCGGGTGAAAAAGACACGCCCCTAGCCCCTCATCTGGTTGATGTCTTCGACGGCGATGCCGCCGCGGTTGCGGAAGTAAGTGACGAGAATGGCGAGCCCGACGGCCGCTTCAGCCGCAGCCACCGTCAGCACCATCATCGCGAACACCTGGCCGTCGAGGTTTTGCAGGAAGGCCGAGAACGCCACCAGATTGATGTTCACCGACAGCAACACCAGTTCGATCGACATCAAGATGATGATGACGTTCTTCCGGTTCACGAAGATGCCAAACACCCCGATGGTGAACAGCGCGGCGGCGACAAAGAGATAGTGGGCGAGGGTGATTTCCATCAGCCGAGCCCCTGCCCTGGACGCACGTCCTTCAGCTCGACCGCTTCCGACCGTTTGCGTCCGACCTGCGCGGCGATGTCCTGCTTCTTAACCCCCGGCCGATGACGCAATGTCAGCACGATAGCGCCGACCATCGCCACAAACAGCACCAAACCGGCCATCTGGAACGCCAGCAGGTAGTCCGTGTAGAGAACACGCCCCAGCGCTTCCGCGTTAGTGACTTCGCCCGGCTGCGCTGGCGCGAGCGCGATCGGCGCCCCGCGCGCCGACATCGCCGCACTGGCGACCAGCAACAATTCTCCGAACAGTAGCACGGCGACAATGGCGCCGATCGGCAAATAAGAAAGGAAACCCTGCTTCAGCTCGGCGAAATCAACGTCGAGCATCATGACGACGAACAAGAACAGCACAGCGACCGCGCCGACATAAACAACGATCAGCAGCATCGCTAAAAACTCGGCGCCAAGCAGCACGAATAAACCGGCGCCATTGAGGAACGTCAGGATCAGAAACAGCACCGAATGCACCGGGTTGCGCGCGGCGATGACGCCGAACGCCGAAGCGATGGCGACCGCAGCCAGCACGTAGAAGGCGATCGCCGCCAACATCCGTCACGTTCTCCCAACGTCCGATTGGCGCCGGCATTTTGCCAGCGGCCCCCGAAAAGACGCGTCCTACCGGTAGGGCGCGTCCAGTTCTAGATTCTTCGCGATCTCCCGCTCCCAACGATCCCCGTTCGCGAGCAGGCGTTCCTTGTCGTAATAGAGTTCTTCCCGCGTCTCAGTGGCGAACTCGAAGTTCGGCCCCTCGACGATGGCGTCCACCGGGCAGGCTTCCTGGCAGAAGCCGCAATAGATGCATTTCACCATGTCGATGTCGTAGCGCGTGGTGCGGCGCGAGCCATCTTCGCGCGGCTCGGCTTCAATCGTGATGGCCTGCGCCGGGCAGATGGCCTCGCAAAGCTTGCAGGCGATGCAGCGCTCTTCGCCGTTGGCGTAGCGGCGTAGCGCATGCTCGCCGCGGAAGCGCGGGCTGAGCGGCCCCTTCTCAAATGGGTAGTTCACCGTCGCCTTGCGGCGGAAGAAATACTTCATGCCGAGCGCGAACCCGCCCAGCATGTCGAGCATCAATGCGCCCTTCGCAGCCTGTAATAAGCGCGACATCGCTAACTCCCGCACCGGTAGCGAACGTAGTTGAAGCCGTCGTACCGTTGCTCCGTGGCTCTGAACTCCGCTTGCCCGCCGCAAACGCTTCGTGCACGCGCGTCAACATCTTCCCGTGCGGTCGTTTCGGGATTCCATCGCACGAGCACTTCGCGCGCTTGACCGACATTCTCGATCACGTACGGCGTTTCCGTCGCACATGCCGCCAACACCGTCGCGACCAGGAGAGCGGTTAGGCGCACATCAGCCTCCTGTTCCCGAAGTTGCGGCCGCAGGCGACATGAACGTGACGTAGTAGCCAATCGCCGCCACGGCCACGAGCGAGGTGGGCAAAAACACTTTCCAGCCAAGCCGC
>CALBSY010000124.1 GCA_937967725.1 uncultured Alphaproteobacteria bacterium
GACTTACGTCACTGGTGAACGCGCTCGCTTTTATGTGTGGGACGTTGTCAGCGGCGAAGGCCACGAAACACAAGATCAGTCAGTCAGCTACGGTCTGATGACGCCCTTCGACTACAGGGTAACTTCGCCAGACGGAACGAGAGCATACGAGCCCGGAAGACTGTACGATCCTCGGACACAAGCCGACGTGGCGCCCATACGATCGGCGATAGGAAACGCCACCCCGCTTTTCTCGCGCGACAACCGAGTATTCATGCTTGGCGCTCCCTTCGAAAGCAGGGCCTTCGACGCGGAAACAGGCGGACTTGTTGCGCGGTTGTGCAACACTAGCAACGAGTTGCCACCCCGAGTTTCCGCGAATGGGAGGTTTCTCGCTAGCGCTGTAGAAACCCACCCGCGGGACCCAATGGCCATAGGAATCTGGGACGCTAGCGACGGCGCTTTGCTTGGCCGTGTGACAGCGCCGAATGATTCGATATCGGCGATAGACATCAGTCCGGATGGACAACGCATAGTGACAGGCTCTCGAGACGGCAGGGTACGCGTATGGCGTGTCGAGATCGGCGCCGGTGAAGCCGCAGTGCCATTTGAGCGTGGCGCCGCATTGTCGCCAAACGCTACAACACACTTCAATATTAGGTCGGCGATTGCTATCGCCGTTACGCTGTTCGCTGCTGTCCTCGTCGTGGGCCTGGTTCGGCGTCGGACAATCAAACGCGATTGATAGGAGCACCACCATGGCCCAAGTCGGCTACGTCTGTCTCGGTACGAATGATTTTGACCGCGCCTGCGCATTCTATGATGCGCTGAGCGCCGAGCTTGGCGGCAAGCGGCTGTTTCCAACGCCGCACGGGCTGATGTACCGTCTGGGCGCCGGGCCGATGATCATGGTCACGCGGCCGTACGACGAACAAGCGGCCCATCCCGGCAACGGCACGATGCTCGCCATCAATGTCGACGCGAAGGAAGACGTCGTGCGCATCCACGGCAAGGCGCTCGAACTCGGCGCCACGACCGAAGGCGAGCCGGGCCCGCGCGGCGCGTTCGGCGAATTCGCCTACTTCCGCGATCTCGACGGCAACAAGCTCGCCGTGTTCTGGAGCGAGCGGCAGAAGAAGAGCTAAGCGCTACTCGCTCGCCGGCGGCTCTTCCTGTTTCTGCTCACCTTCGATGGCGCGGCGGAAGATGTCGGCGAGCGGATTGCGCGGTTGTTCTTGCTGCGGCTGTTGCGCCGGCTGCTCAGCGTTTTCGCCGCTTGGCGCCGTCTCGCCCGAGGCTGGCGTTTCCGTCTGTTGTTGCGCCGGCGTGCGCCCGAACAAAGCCTCGCCCAGCGCGCCCAGCGGATTGGTGGTGTCGACGCCACGCTGGCTCAGCACGTCGCGCAATTGATTCTGTACGATGTCTTCAAGCGCCGGACGGAAGCTTACGTTGGACCACGGCCCCGACACGCGGAACGGAATGCCTAAGCCCGCGATGCTGGCGTCGCCGCCTTGACCTTCGATTGATCGCACCGCGCGCGGCGCGATGCGCATGTCGATGGTCTGTTCGCCGATATTAATAACGCCAGTGCCTTCCAGACGTACGAACGGATTGAGCAGCCGCAAATTATCGGTCGCGGCCACGCCATTAGCGACGGTGAAACTCGACGCCAGCTCGGCGAAGTCGGTCGCCCCGCCGCCGCCTTGCGTTTGTCCGGTCACCGCCGCCTGGATCGTGCGCGCCACCTGCGCCAGATTCACGCCTTTCCACTGACCGTCGTTGAAACTGAAGGCGGCGTTGCCGCGCAGGCTGCGCATAATCGCCGCTTGCGAACCGCCGGAGCCCACGAGCGACGCAGTGATCGCGCCACGCCCGGTGATCTTGTCGAATCCGATTGCGTCGGTGAGCAGCGGCTCGGCTTGCACGTTCTGCGCGTTGAGTTCGACGGCGATGCGCGGCGTCGCGCCCGAGCCATCGGCGATCAGCCGCGCCGTGCCGCTGCCGCTATAGAGCGAGATGCGGGTGAGGCGCGCGTCCGCGGCGCCATTGGCCAGCCGCAGCGCCATTTGCACGTTGGCGAAATCCATGCGCTGAAAGCGCAGCGCGCCGACGCCGAGCTCGAGGTTAGCGTCAAGCGCGCGCAGGCCCGACAAATCGAGCGGGCTGTTGCTCCACGAATTATCGACTTCGACGCCGCTTTGCGAACCAGCTTGCGCGGGGGCGGGGAGATACGTGTTGAGATCGATCCGCTGCGCGTTGAGCGCGCCGTCCACGCGCAGGCGTCCGTTCTCCTGACCGATCAGGGTCAGCCTGCCGGCGGCGTCGATGTTGTCGAGCCGCAAGGTCAAATCGGTCAGCACCGGGGTCTGGCCTTGCCGCGCCATCTGCCCGGCGACCCGGAACGCGCCGAAGCCGCCGCCCTCGGCCATCGGCGATCCGATCCATGCGAGCAGCCGGCGTAGGCTGGCGCCGCGCGCCTCGATCGCGCCCGCCAATGCGCCGGTTCCGGCGTTGAAGCCGCCGTCGAAGCTGGCGTTGACCGCATCAGCGCGCACTTGCGCCGCGATCGGCGTCTCACCTTTCTCCAACACCGCGCGCGGCAATCCGATTTCGCTGTCGACGTTGACGCGCTCGCCGCGATAATTGAAGGCCGCGTCCAACTGCGCCGGCGCGTCGAGCGATTCCAATGCCAGGCTAGCATCGACGTCTTCGAGCACGAGAGGCGGTTCGCCATCGGCGCCTTGGAATGAAATCATCGCATCGATCAAACGCACATCGTCGAGACGCAAGTCTTCGATCGTTGTCTGATCCTCGGGATCGGTTTCTTCGGTGGGGAAGGTCCAATTGGCTTGCCCGTCCTCCTCCGCCACCAGCCGCAAATCCGCGCCTTCGAAGATCAGCTGCCGGACTTCGATTTCGCCGCGCAGCAGCGGCATCACCGCTACAGCGAACACGATGCGGTTGGCGGCGATGAACGGTTCCTCTTGCGGAAAGCCTTCTGGATTGGAGAGCGAAGCTTGCTCCACCGAGAAGCCGAGTGCGGGCCAGAATGAGACGTCGACGTCGCCGCCCAACACCAAGTCGCGCCCCGTCGCTTCCTCGATCCGACGCTCCGCCTCAGCGGCCGCTAAGTCTTTTGGAAAAAAGGCGATGAACAGCACGATCGCCAGCACCAGCACCCCAAGCAGCGCGCCGGCGCCGATGCCGATCAGCTTCCAATTCACCTTCATGAGCGCTTCTCCGTTCTAGCGAACCTAGGAGCCCGAGGCGGCGAAATCGAGCCGTGAAACCGCCTTTGCGCGACCATGCCGCTGGGCTATTCCGGGCCGAATGGGCGGATTCGTCTCTAGCATG
>CALBSY010000125.1 GCA_937967725.1 uncultured Alphaproteobacteria bacterium
GTCGTCGGCCAGCGCCTCATACACTTCCTCTTTGGAGCGGAAGTAATTGTAGAACGTGCCTGACGCGAGTTCGGTGCCGCGGATGATGTCGCGCACCGTGGCGCCGTCATAACCAAGCTGTGCGAACACACGCCGAGCCGCCGCAAGGATCGCCATGCGATTGGCCGCCTTGGTCTTCTCACGCTTGCCGATCGGCTCGACAGCCGCCGTCTCGCTCATAAGTGCTCCCGAATGACTCCCGCTTCCGTTATGGGGCCATAAAAATGACGTTGCGTCAATTTCCGCGTCATAGCGTTGTGACGCGCCCGCTGCTAGCAGGCGCTTGATGGCCAGCGCTGACACTCCCCCACCCGGATACGGTGAGGGCGACAACCCGCTCGAACGAGTTCGCGCCATGATGCAGTGGACCCCGCAGGGCAAGGCGCTGGGGTTTGAGGTCACCAAGCTTGACGGCACGCGCGTGTCTGGGCGTGCGCCGTACAAACCGGAATTGATCGGCGATCCCGAGACGCGCGTGATCGCCGGCGGTGTCATCACGACGTTTCTCGACCAGCTGTGCGGCATGGCCGCTGTGCTGGCCATGCGTGAGCCGGCCACCGTCGCCACGATCGACATCCGCATAGATTACATGCGCCCAGCCGAACCGGACCGCGACGTGCTGGCCGAGGCGCAATGCTACAAGATCGGCAAGAACGTCGCCTTCGTGCGCGCCGTCGCCTTCGAGGAAAGCGCCGACAATCCGATCGCGCACGCCGCCGCCGCGTTCATGATCAACACGCAAAGGCCGATGGGCGCCAATCTGCGCGAGAAAAAGAGATGACGCCGCAAGAGCGCGTCACCGCTGCGCTTGCGCGCATCCCATACGCGGGCTTCCTCGGCGTCCGCGCGGAGTTGAAGGGCGACGAACTCACGCTTGTGCTGCCGTTCAAGGATCATCTGGTCGGCAATCCGCTGCTGCCGGCGCTGCACGGCGGCGTCGTCGGTGCGCTTATGGAGCTAACCGCGATCACGCAGCTCGCCATCGCTTCGAAGAGCGAGAGGTTCGCCAAGACGATCGACATCGGCGTCGACTACCTGCGCTCTGGCCGGCCGACCGACACCTACGCCCGCGCCCGCGTCATCAAGATCGGCCGCCGCATCGCCAATGTGCAGGCCGAAGCCTGGCAGAACGAACGCGGGCAGCCGATCGCCGCCATGCACGGCCATTTCCTGGTTGCTGAGGAAGGTGCGAGCGCGGCGTAGGGAGTGGGCCGCGTTCCAGAACTCGTTCCCCTATTCCCTATTGCTGTTTGCAATTCCCACCCTTCAGTTCAGCACGCCGAACAAGAACAGCAGGATGATGATCGGCAGCGGGATGCCGATCACCCAGAGAATGCAACCTTTGCCAAGTTCTTCCACGTTGCGCTCTCCCTAGAGTCTTGGCGTTGTCTGATAGGCCACGGTGTCTTCGAGCCGCGGGCGGCCTTCCCACTTCGGGTGATGAGCGCCGAGCCAGCCGCCGGCGATCGAGCCGGCGAGCCCGAGGCTCAGCGCGCCCACCGTCCACCACGACAGCGCCGCGATAACGTCGGCCGTGTCCTCGGCGGTCGCGAGTTCACCCGTGGCGGCGCCTTGGCCGTCGGTGGCGTCGCTCAATTCGCCAACGGTCTCGGCGACGCCAGCTGTCAGGGCATCGCCGCTCATGCCGCCGGCTGCCGTGAGCGTCGCCAGAACGACCGCGACAAACACCGCGAACGCCCACACCATGAAACCGGTCAGCAGTCCGCCGAAATGGTCTGGGAAACGCGCGCCACGCGAGGCGATGTAAGCGCCGATTTGGAACGCCACCAATTGGGCGAACATCACGTAGAGCCCGCCACCGATGCCGATAGCTTCATCTTGGCTGTTGATGTCGAATGGGTTGAACGCCGAAGCGCCGATGGCCAAGCCAAGCACGTTCAACAGAAAACCGATGGCGATGGCGGCGACGGCGCCGGCCATGATGCTCGGCCAGATAATGAGCGGATGGGCGTAGTGGCGCCCGGCAATGGTGTAATCGGGGTCGAACCTATAGGCGACCATGGGCGTCCCTCCGGTCGTGATTGCTCCGACCGGTAACGCGGCGCCGCCGGTTTCGTTCCGGGCCTAGGCGTTCCCGCGCCGCACCAGGGCGGCGTAATCGTGGACCATTTGTTCGCAAACAGCCGCCGGCTTGAACTGCAGCCCCGCGATCTCGCGGATCGGTGTCACTTCGGCGGCTGACCCGGTGAGGAACGCTTCCTGGAACGTCGCCAACTCATTTGGGAACATCGCCCGCTCCACGACTTCTAGCCCGCGCTGCCGCGCCAAACCCATCACGGTGCGGCGGGTAATGCCGTCAAGAAAGCAGTCCGGCGTCGGCGTATGGATGATGTTGTCGCGCACGAAGAAGATGTTGGCGCCAGTGGCCTCCGCGATCTGACCGCGCCAATCGAACATCAGCGCGTCGTTGAAGCCGGAATCCTCGGCGGCGTGTTTCGACAGCGTGCAGATCATGTAGAGCCCGGCCGCCTTTGAGTTGGCTGGCGCAGTGTCCGGCGCAGGCCGCCGCCACGGGGC
>CALBSY010000126.1 GCA_937967725.1 uncultured Alphaproteobacteria bacterium
GCACGTTCGACGCGATGGGACCGGAAGAAATTGGCGCGCATTTTAGCGCGACGATTTCCAACACGCCGCTGATCGCCGCCGCGCATGGCGCGTTCGTGCTTGTCAACGTGATAGTGGTCGCGCGCGGCGTCACCAAGGGCATCGAGAAAGCGGTTGAGATTCTCATGCCGATCTTCTTCCTGATGCTGGTCGGCATGGTGATCTATGCTAGCTCGATCGGCGACTTTGCCGCCTCTAGCGCGTTCCTACTGCAACCGGATTTCTCTGAAGTCACGGCCGGCACTTTCCTATCGGCGATCGGCCAATCTTTCTTCTCGATCGGCGTCGGCGCCGGGCTAATGATCACCTACGGCGCTTATCTCTCACGCGATCAGGACATTCCTGGCTCCGCGGGTTTGATCGTCACCGCCGATACGCTTGTCGCCATGGTGGCGGGCTTTGCGATTTTCCCGCTGGTGTTCGCTTACGGGCTCGATCCGGCCGGCGGCCCGGGCCTCTTCTTCGTGACGCTGCCGATTGCCTTCAGCGAAATGCCGCATGGCGCGCTCGTCGGCGGCGCGGTCTTTACGTTAGCGCTGTTCGCGGCGTTCACGTCTTCGATCTCGCTTCTCCAGATCGGCGTCGCCTGGCTGGGCGAAAAGATGGGCTGGAACCGTTTGGGCGCCACGATTGCGATCGGCGCGCTAGTTTGGATCTTCGGCGTTGGCCACATCTATTATCCGGCGCTGATCGACCTCTTCGATGGCGCGACCGAGGGCATCGGCCTGCCGCTTGGCG
Source organism: uncultured Alphaproteobacteria bacterium (assembly GCA_937967725.1). Lineage (GTDB taxonomy): Bacteria > Pseudomonadota > Alphaproteobacteria > Caulobacterales > Aquidulcibacteraceae > Vitreimonas. The sequence continues at coordinate 778 of CALBSY010000126.1, forward strand.
GGTTGCTGATCGCGCTGTTCGCCGGTTGGGCGGTGCGCAAGGCGGTGCTGGAAGAGTTCGGCGACAAGGCGCCGCTGACGCGCGCGCTTTGGCCGATCGCCATCACGATCATCGCTCCGCTCGGTATCGCCGTCGTGCTGGCGTTCGGCCTGGCGCAGCATCTGCCGGGGCTAGCGGCCAACTTCCAGACGCTGCTCGACCAGATCCGCGGCGGTTAGCGCTGGCGTTCCTCGTCGCAACCCATCCACGCTTGTCCAGCGACACAAGCTCGCCGAAAGCATGCGTAATCGGGCGGTCCTAGCCAAGGCCAAGCTCCCTTGCGCGCGAGAGGTCTCGCCACAAGGAGGAGCAGATGACGTATTATGCAGCATTAGACGTGTCGGTGCGAACGGTTGCGAGCTGCATCGTCGATCAGGAAGGCGCGCTCCAGCTTGAGCGATCGGTTCGCTCCGAGCTGGCGGACATCCTCAAGGCGGTGAATGATTTCGGCACGCCCATCGCCAAAGTCGGCTTTGAAGCTGGCGTGCTTACCCAGTATTAGACCTATGGCCTGAAAGCCGCGGGCCATGAGGTCGTCTGCATGGAAGCGCGCCAGGTCAGCGCGGCGCTGGCGGCGATGCGCAACAAGACTGACAAGAACGACGCTCGCGGCATCGCCCAGATCCTTGGCACGGGCTGGTACAGCCGCGTGCATGTGAAGAGCATCGAAAGCCACTACGTCCGTGCGCTTCTGGCCAGCCGCAAAGCCATCTTCAACAAATGCATCGACCTCGAAAATGAAGTGCGAGGCCTCTTGAAGGTCTTTGGCGTCACGCTGCCGCCGCCTCGAAGCGCGTCCGAAAGCGAAGCTCTCCAACCTACTCCGACACATGCGTGCAGCACGGCCAAACCAGCGCACCCTGACTGCAAAGAGAAGCGTGACCTGCGTGAGAACGACGAAAGCCGGCGGACCTCAAAATGGAGCTTGACCCTCATGCCCGATTAGAGAAACGGTCATTCATTCGAACCAAGCCGTCGGCGCAGTCATGCTGAATGGCGACCGTTAGACTCCCGCCAAACAGAGGCTGCATCACCTTGCTCGGCCATTCCCGGCCAAAGCCCGGCCGCCGTTCCGCCCTTCATGAACGGGTCGAAGTGGCGTCTCATTGGAATTGGAGCGGACGCCAGGCCAGTTCGCACCTCTCACGACGAGAAACGCCAGTACCGACATCAAGCTCCAGGCCAACCAGTCGCCCAATCTGGCGTACAATGTTGAACGCCCACGAGCCGGCACATCCGCCACCATCGTTCTAATGGCGCCGCCGTCATATGGCGTCATCGCCAACGTGCGGCCAAGTGCGTCCACGGCGATGCTGAGCCCGCCATTTGTTACCCGAACCATCGCCGCGCCGTTCTCTATCGCTCGCAAAGCGGCCATCTGGCTGTGCATCGGATCCATGCCACTGCTGTCCCAAGCCAAATTCAGCATGATATCAGCCCCTGCACGACCGGCCTGACGGATGAGACCGATGAAGTCGAAATCATAGCAACTCGCCCAGGCGATAC
>CALBSY010000127.1 GCA_937967725.1 uncultured Alphaproteobacteria bacterium
TTAGAAGTGCAGGTGCTTGTTGCAATTGGCCATTGGTGGTGTCGGCGGCGATCATCGAGATGGCCAGGCTGAGCAAAAGGACGACCGCGATCGCGGCAACCAGAGCCCCCAATACTGAGAAAAGGAATTCAACGCGATTTGCCAGACCGTCGTAGCGAAACAATTTCATCTCGCGCCCCTCGTCACAGCATTGGTACTTCTGTACTGCATCGCTGCTAGGGCCACTAGTTCGAGATCGGGCGCGCGGTTTCCAATCCGCCGCCGGGCGACCGGAGTGTCCCTCGTCGGCGATCGTAGGCCGGTGACAACTGTGTGGGCGAATGGCCGGCTCCAACCGAACCGGCCACCGCATGAATCAGAGATCAACCCCCTCGGAGATGGCGAGGGCATCATCGACCTCGACGCCGAGATAGCGCACGGTGCTCTCCAGCTTGGAGTGGCCGAGCAGCAGCTGAACCGCGCGCAGATTGCCGGTCTTGCGATAGATCAGCGCCGCCTTGGTGCGGCGCAGCGAATGCGTGCCATAGGTTGCCGGGTTGAGGCCGATAGAGCTGACCCAGCCCTGGACGATGCGCGCGTACTGGCGGGTCGACAGGTGAGGGGAATTCGCAAGGCGGCTCGGAAACAGATAGTCGCCCGACCGCAAGCCATGCCGGCGCATCAGCGCGGCCAGCGAAACCCGCGTCTGCTCGGTGATCTCGAATTGCACCGGTCGGCCCGTTTTCTTCTGGACGATGACGCCGCGGGTTTTCACCTCGCCGCCAGCGGCTACGTCATTCACCTTGAGGGTGGTCAGGTCGCAGGCGCGCAGCTTGCTGTCGATGGCGAGGTTGAAAAGCGCCAGATCCCGAACCCGCTTGCGCAGCTCCAAGCGGGCGCGGATGGACCAGACCTCCTTCATCTTGAGGGCGGGCTTCTGACCGGTGAGCTTGCCGCCGGTGATGCGGCGAGGACGTCTGCCCGCGCGGGGCGGGGCTTCGGTGATCAGGTCGAGGGTCATGGTCGTGAGCCTTCTGCTCACCCGCCCGCACCATGCGGGGCGGGGCTGAGAGGCTACGCCTGCGGTCCAGCGGCCACCATCGAGCGCGTCGGCCCTTGGGCCCAAAGCGGCCGTTCACTTATGCATCTTTCGCCTGCCTGCGTCTTCAGCCGCGGCAGAACCGCAACCGGTTCCCTGCAGACGGTCGAGTCTAGTCTCGCGGTCCGATCGATTTGTGGGCGCGCGCTTGCACTCGTTTGTGGGCGAGCGCCTTGTCCTGGGCCGATTGCCAACGCCGCCACGTTTCCAGCGACGGTATGGGCTCATTCAACCAGTCGGGGGCCTCTTCGCCGACCGCCGCATAATCGGCTGGAGTTAGTTCGGCGCGCTCGCGTTCTTCCTGTTTGATCATCGCGGACGCCACTTCATCTTCCATCTTCCTATCTCCGGTAGGGGATCAAGCGACCCAGTCCTCCCCCGCTGGCCAAGTCGTTATGCAACACGTTCAGCATGACACGCGCCTACTCCCTCGTTGCCGCAAGTCGGGCCGCGGCCTGCTCGGCGGCGTGGCGGGCGGTGCGCGTGATCTCGACGCGTAACGCTTCCATCTCGAACACTCTGCCGGTGTCGAGGTCGCGGATGCGGATCATGCGCATGCCGCGCAGGGCCAGTCTCGAGGCCGCGTTGAGCGCAGCTTTGGCGTCCGGAAAGGTCTGGCTGGGTTCAAAGCGCAGACCCGCGCCAGGCGAAGAGTTCACGACAAAAGGCATCCAAGCTCCCGCGTTAAGCCAAAGGCCCGGCGGGCACCTGCACAAACCTGAATTCTGGCGAGCCGACGGCGTGGTCGCCGTACTTAACCGCATAATCGGGGCCGAGCGTTCGTGCGAGGCTCTCAGCCTCCGCGCTTGAGGTGAAGACGCCGGCAAGATGCCACGGCTTGAGGCGCACGACGCCCCAGCCCTGCTTCAACATATCGCCCGGAATGCTCATGTTTCCTCCTTGAACTGGCATGCCCCACTCATGGGAGCACGCAACGATTGTCGCGGCGCACATAAGGAACGTTGCAGTCCCAGCTGTTGCCGATCGCACTGAGATGGGCGTGCGCTGGCAGCTCGATGGCGACGCAGGTCGCGCCCGCCCTGGCAAAACCATGTTCGCAGCTCCAGCCGTCGCCGCGTCGGCTCAAATAAGCATTCGCGGGAACGACCACGGCGGCGCATACCAACCCTTCGCGGCTAAAGCCGCGCTCGCACATCCAATCGTCGCCACGTTCGGTGAGAAAGGCGTTTGCGGGCACGGTCACCGGCGTGCACGCGTCGTCGCGCGCGGCGTACCCTCGCTCGCAGTCCCAGCCGCGCCCAGCGGAAAATTCCGAGAGAAAGCCATGTTCCGGCACGCGAATGGCTACACACTCCGCGCCGTTGCGGACGTAACCGCGCACGCATTCCCAATCGTCGCCGCGGGAGACGAGGCGGCTGTTCGCTGGCAAGATCACCGCCTCACAACGCGAGGCGAGCGGCGCATAGCCATAATCGCAGCGCCAGCCCGCGCCGTAGCTGACAGGATGGGAGTTGGCCGGAGCCGGAGCGTCAGCCTGTTGCGCCAGAGCTGTCGCGTTCAGGCATAGGGCGACGCACGAGAGCCAGGAAAGACGGCTCATTTCGGCTCGACCTTAACTGGCGGCATGATGTGCGCAATGCGCCCACGCGCACGTAGAGTCGACGCGGCCGCCTCCGCGCTATTAACCGCATGACGCTCGGATCTGTAGTCGCCATAGAACCTGTCATCGACGGTAACCCGCCAAATGCGGCGGCGGAGCTCAATGCGGATCGTCGTTGGCTGCAGGTTCATGCCGGTGTCGCACAGGCGCGGCGGCGCCCGAAGTCGGCGATGGCGCGCGTCAACGTCTGCTCGTGATCCTGTGCGCCGCCGGCGCGGACGGCGCTGGTCATCACATCGTGGACCAGAAGATAGGCTTCGTTGGTGTCGCTTGTGTGCGCGAACGCGCGCCGGCGCAGCGCCGGCGTTTGCCGCAGGAGACGCGCTATCGGAATCATCTTCGCTTTCCTCCACGCGATCTCGCCCGCCCCACTGGGCGGCAGAAAGCGAACTTCTTTGTTGCTGGTTGCGGTCAGTCTAGCATGCTTCGCGCCGCTTACGCGAATAATCGCACGCCAGACTGTTATTTAGACACCAAAGCGGCTCCCTCTGGTCTCAAGGGAGCCGCTCCGGTTTATGCGGCTAGACCTAGGTCTTTTTTGGCTCTTGCGGCTTGTCTTCCAGCTTTGCCGCAGGCGTAGCGGGCGCCGCAGGCTTGGCGTCGTTCGCGCTCTTGGCCTGATCGTCGGCGCCGCTCGCAGGCGCTTGCGGCGCCATCTTGGGCTGATTAGTCATGTCAATCTCTTGGGAAGCGTCAGAGTACTCTGACTGACTTCAACTGGCTATGCGCGCGGGTGATTACAATGGCCAAGCGCAATCATTTCCAATTCACGCGCGCTTGAGCGCACTGGCGGTTGGAAACAGAAGACCACAAACTTTGTTCCGCGACGTTTCGGAGCGGGCGGCAAAGGTGACTGAATGCCCGCTATTTCGCTCGCACTGGAGCGATACGCACTCGCTTTGGCCGCATTTGTTTGCTAAAGATGCGCCATCGATCCTCGTCGCGTCACGCTCTGATCCTCCGCTGTCGCGCCGGATATTGGCTGTTTCCTTCGAAAATCGCCGCCCGCTGTGGAAGGTCCACACAGGCAATTCTGACCAGGAGACGGCAATGGCTGTCGGCAACGTAAAGTTTTTCAATACGCAAAAAGGTTTCGGCTTCATCGCACCGGAAGGCGGCGGCAAGGACGTATTTGTCCATATCTCCGCGCTTGAGCGGTCGGGCATCGGCAATCTGAGCGACGGGCAAAAGGTTAGCTTTGATCTCGAACGCGATCGCCAAGGACGTGACGCGGCGACCAACTTGAAAGTTGAGTGATGCCAACCGGGATCGAGCAGCGAATCCCTAGTCTTTCTGACGAAGAGCTGGAGAGCCTTCATGCGAACGCCGTTCGCTTGGCGCAATCCGGCACGCCGGTGCAACGGGAGCAAGCCGAAGAGCTGCTGCCGTTGCTTGGCGTCGCGCTAGAGGAGCGGCGCGAAGCGCACGCCGCCAGCAAGGCTCGTGCACGCGCCGCTCTCAAGCGCGCGGCGCCGCCGGCGCCCACCGCCGATGCGAAAGAGACAACAAATGAGCCAGATTGAAGACGCGCTGGGTTCAAAGCGTTCGCAGAGGCGATCCGCGAGAGCCCTTACGGCGAAGTGCTCGATAGCGGCGGCGCCTACACGATGTTTGCGCCAACCGACGAGGCGTTCGGCAAATTCTCGGCGTCGTCGCTGGAGCGATTGCTGCGCGGCGACGAGGCTCTGATGCGCTCTGTCCTTGGGTATCATTTCGCAGCCGGGAAAGTGCGTGTGGCGCGCTTTCAAGGCAGTCGCATACGCGCCGTAATGTATGCGGGCGGTGACGTGATTATCGACGGCAAGAGCGGCGGCGTGCGCGTCAACAAGGCCAATTTGACCCAGCCGGACATTGTGGCCGGCAATTGCATCGTGCACGGCATCGACGCCGTGCTTTGGCCGCAAGAGAGCGCGCAGCGTGCGTCATGAAGGGCGTGGTGAAATCCTATGATGGGCGCCGCGGCATGGGCCAATTGCAGCCGGACGACGGCGGCCCTGACATCGATGTTTTCGTCGGCGAGGTTGAGCGGGCGGGCCTCATCACGTTGCACGCCGGTCAGCGCTTGAGCTTCGACGTTCAAACGGACCTTTCGCGCAAGCGTAGCTTCGCCGTCCGCTTGGAATCGCTGTGACACTGGGCTCGGCAATCTTGCTCTCGGCGGTCACAGTGCGACGCGCGGCGACTGTTTTCGGCAAGGTCAGGCCTTAGCGCTCGCGGGATTACCGACGGCCTGGTTGGAGCGAGCCCGCCGTTTACTGAATCGGTCTGCGCCTTAGGCTGGCCCGACGCTTAAGCCGCGATGGACCATCCCGCTTGCCTTCGCTGGCTTGACCCCTAGCAACGTGCCAGCATGAAGGCGGGGAGCCTTCATGACGCTCGACAAATCGCAGGGACGGCAGATGACGATCAGCATTGAGCAGGCGACGAAATTAGCGTCGGGCTACACGGCAGCTTGGAAAACCGGTTCGCCAGACGCTGTCGCGGAGTTCTACACTTCGGACGGCGGGATTGTCATAAACCGTGGCACCCCGTGGGCCGGTCGCGCTGGAGTCGCCGAAATGGCCGCGGGATTCTTCGCCGATGTGCCGGATCTTTCGCTCGTGTGCGACGGTGTCCGTTGCGCCGGTGATCACGTCATTTACCTTTGGACGTTCACGGGCACGCACGCCGTGACGAAGAGAAGCTTGAAGATCGCAGGCTGGGAAGAATGGGATGTCGACGCCGATTTCAAAGTGACGGCGTCACGCGGCTGGTTCGACGCTGACGACTACGCACGGCAGGTCGCCACCGCTTGAGCGGCCTCCGAGCAGCCAATGTCGCGAAACGGCGAATTCCTGCCGAAGGGCCACCATCTTGAATGACATGGGACCGCTCGGTGGCGGACCTTCGTTTCCCATACTG
>CALBSY010000128.1 GCA_937967725.1 uncultured Alphaproteobacteria bacterium
CGCGCGAAAGCCAGCGCAAGATCGCGATCGGGGCCAAAGGCCAAACCATCAAGGCCATCGGCGAGCTGGCGCGCAAGGAGATGGAAGAAGCCTTCGACCGGCGCGTTCACCTCTTCCTGCACGTGAAGGTGCGCGAAGGCTGGAGCGAGGAGCGCGCGCTGTATCAGCGGCTTGGCTTGGATTATGAAGCCTGAGCCATGGTCATGCTCGTGCATCTCGCGCCGGCCAAGCTTGAGCCGAAAATCCGCCGCAGCGGCATTCGCCCCGGCGAGGGATTACTTGGTGGCTACAAGAGCGATGCGATCTACGCCTTTCCGGTCATGCCCAGCTACACGATCACGCACCAATGGACGCGTGAAGTGATGAAGTGGCGGCGCCAGCCGTTGGTTGGCGTCTATTTCCGCGTTCCCGACGACGAAGAGATCGAGTTCGGCCACTTCAACAGCGATTTGATCCGCATCAAAGCCGCCGCCGCCGTGGGCGAAGTGCGCAAAGCGCGCGACCCCCGCGGTTTTCAGTTGATCTTGGGCCGGCCCGTTGAGCGCAGGCAAATCTCCCGCATAGCGCCAGTGAGAGGTGTTGTGGGGTGGCGTCATTTTCCGGACGCGCATCTGCGCAGGCCGTGCGGCTGTCCAGTCTGTGTCCGCACAGGCGAGCCAGGCGGACGCAAGCTGCGCGAGCGCTACGAACGCGGCGAACTTTGATGGAATGGGTCGACGACGCCATCGTTCTCGGCGCGCGGCACTTCGGCGAGGGCAAGCTGGTGGCTGAAGTGTTCGCGCGCGAGCACGGACGCTTCGGCGGCGTCGTCCACGCCGGGCGCAAGTCGCAGCCGCTGCTGCAGGCTGGCAATGTGGTGCATGCAGGGTGGAAGGCGCGGCTTGCCGATCAGCTCGGCTTCTACAATCCGCTCGAACTGGTCGAACCGCACGCCACACGGTTGCTTGACGATGCGGCCGCGTTGGCGGGGCTATCGTCCGCCATCGCGCTCATCCGCGGCGCCACGCCGGAGCGGCAGGCCTACCCGCAGCTCTATGACGCTTTGATCGTGCTGATTGAGGCGATGCCGCAAAGCGAGGTGTGGCCGGCGCTCTATACACGGTTTGAACTCGGGTTGCTGACAGCGTTGGGCTACGGCCTCGACCTCACGCGCTGCGCGGTAACCGGCGAGACCGTGAATCTGGCTTGGGTGAGTCCCCGCACCGGCCGCGCGGCGACCTACGGCGCAGGCGAACCGCACAAAGACGTGCTGTTGCGGTTGCCGCCCTTCTTGGTTGATGCGGATGCGGAACTAAGCCCAGGCGACGTCGCTGACGCGTTTGCGCTGTCAGGGTATTTCCTCGAGCGGCGGGTGTTCGAACATAAGGGCGAGGGCATGCCCGACGCGCGCCGCAGATTGATCGAGCGTTTAGGATTTGCGGGGCGACTCTGATCTAAGCAGCAGCATGCACGCGATCGTTTCGGAGAGCCAAGAAGATGGCTGATGACGCAACCCGGACGCCGGAAGAAGGCGGACGCATCGTAGAGGAGCCGATCGGCGAAGCGCTGGCCAAGCGCTATCTCGCCTACGCGCTTTCGACCATCACCAGCCGCGCGCTGCCGGATGTGCGCGACGGCTTAAAGCCGGTGCACCGCCGCGTGCTGTACGCGATGCGGCGGCTCAACCTCACGGCCGACGCCGCTTTCCGCAAGAGCGCGAAAGTGGTGGGCGACGTGATGGGCGACTATCACCCGCACGGCGACCAGGCCATCTACGACGCAATGGTGCGTCTCGCGCAGGACTTCAACTCGCGTTACCCGCTGATCGACGGCCAAGGCAATTTCGGCAATATCGACGGCGATAACCCCGCCGCCATGCGCTACACCGAAAGCCGCCTGACCAAAGCGGCCGAAGCGTTGCTTGAAGGCATCGACGAAGACGCGGTCGACTTTCGCCCGAGTTATGATGGCTCCAAGGAGGAGCCCGCGGTGTTGCCCGCGGCGTTTCCGAACCTGCTGGCCAACGGCGCCTCGGGCATCGCTGTCGGCATGGCGACGAACATTCCGCCGCACAACGCCGCCGAGCTGATCGATGCGTGCACGCATCTGATCGACAATTCCAAGGCAACGACTGACGAATTGCTGAAGATCATCCCGGGGCCGGACTTCCCGACCGGCGGGATCGTCGTCGAGCCGTCCGAAAGCATTCGCGAAGCCTATGAAACAGGACGCGGCGGCTTCCGCGTGCGTGCGCGCTGGCAGACCGAGGACCTTGGCCGCGGCATGTGGCGCGTCGTCGTGACCGAGATTCCGCACTTGGTGCAGAAGTCGAAATTGGTGGAGCAACTGGCCACGCTGATCGAAGCGAAGAAGGCGCCGCTCTTGGCCGATGTGCGCGACGAAAGCGCGGAGGACATTCGCCTCGTACTCGAACCGCGTTCGCGCACGGTTGAACCTGAAGTGATGATGGAGAGCCTGTTCAAGCTCTCGGCGCTGGAGACGCGCGTTTCGCTCAACATGAACGTGCTCGACGCGCAGGGCGCGCCGCGCGTGATGAGCCTGAAGGACGTGCTACGCGCGTTCATCGACCATCGCCGCGAAGTGCTGCAGCGGCGCACCACGCATCGGCTGGAAAAGATCGCCGCCCGCCTCGATGTGTTGGCCGGCCTGCTGATCGTCTATCTCAACCTCGATGAAGTGATCCGCATCATCCGCAACGAGGATGAGCCGAAGACGAAGCTGATCAAGCGCTTCAAACTCAACGAGACGCAGGCCGAGGCGATCCTCAACACGCGGCTGCGCCAGCTGCGCAAACTGGAGGAAATGGAGATCCGCCGCGAGGATGCCGCGCTGCGCGAAGAGCAGAAGGATCTGCAGGGCTTGCTCGGGGATACGCGCAAGCAGTGGCGGCGTGTTTCCGCGGAACTGAAGGAGACCCGCAAGCTGTTCGGACCGGGTACGAGCTGGGGCAAGCGGCGCACCGAGTTGGGCGAAGCCGGCGAGGTTGCGGCCGACATCGACGTCGAAGCGTTCGTCACGCGCGAGCCGATTACGGTGGTGCTGTCCGAGAAGGGCTGGATCCGGGCGCTCAAGGGCCACCTCACCGATCTCACCGAGCTCAAGTTCAAAGAGGGCGATCACGCTCAGCACATCGTACAGTGTGAAACCACGGACAAGCTGCTGCTGTTCGCTTCGGACGGGCGCGCATTCACGCTCGACGCGCACAAGCTGCCGGGCGGACGCGGTCATGGCGAACCGATCCGGCTTTCGATCGAGCTTGGCGACATTGACGAAGCAGTGACGCTGTTTGCGTATGAGGAAGGCGCCAAACGTCTGGTGGCGGGACACGAGGGCTACGGTTTCGTCGTCAACGAAACTGAGATGCTGGCGACCAAGCGCTCGGGCAAGCAGGTGCTGAATGGGCGTGCTATGGCGGCGGCGAAAGTTGTGGGCGACCAGGTCGCAGTCATCGGCCAGAACCGCAAGCTGCTGATCTTCCCGCTGAGCGACCTTCCGGAGATGGCGCGCGGCAAGGGCGTGAAGCTGCAGAACTATCACGATGGCGGACTCTCGGATGTGAAGGTGTTCGATAAGGGTGAGGGCCTCACGTGGGAGGACAGCGCCGGACGCGTGCGGCAAGTGCCGGAGTGGAGCGATTATCGCGGCAAGCGCGGGCAGGCCGGGCGCCTCGCGCCCAAGGGCTTTTCGCGCTCAGGCCGCTTCTCCGACGTGATTGGATAGCGTTGGCGCTTTGGTTCCGCTAAGAATCCCACAGGACGAGAACAAGGGAAGCTCATGACAATCGGATTGATCCTGCTGATCGTCGCCGTCGTCATCGCGGTGCTGTTGATCGGCATTTACAACCGCCTGGTCGCGTTGCGGCAGAACTGCAACCAGGCCTTCGCCGACATCGACGTGCAGCTGAAACAGCGCCACGACCTCATTCCCAATTTGGTCGAGACCGTGAAGGGTTATGCAAGTCACGAGAAAGGCACGCTGGAGGCGGTGATACAGGCGCGCAGCGCGGCGGTGAGCGCGGAGAAGACGGGCGATCCGAAGGCGATGGGCGCGGCGGAAGGCGTGCTAGGCGCGGCGCTAGGCCGGCTGATTGCGTTGAGCGAAGCCTACCCCGATCTGAAGGCGGATGCGAACTTCCGCAAGCTGCAGGACGAACTCTCCGACATCGAGAACAAGCTCGCCGCGGCGCGCCGCTTCTTCAACAACGCCGTCGGTGAATACAATACGGCGCGCGAGCAATTTCCCGCCGTACTGGTCGCCGGGCCGTTTGGTTTTGGGCCGCGCGAATTCTTCGATGTGGGCGAGGAAAGCCGAGCCACGATGGACGCCGCTCCGCCGCAGGTGAAGTTCAGCTAGAGGCGATCCGCGCGTGGGCGCTTACGGCCTGCAAACGCACATCTGGGGCAACAACTGGAAATCCGTGCTGCTGATGGCCGGGTTTCCGTTGTTGCTGCTGTTGCTGACGTACGCATTATTCCTGCTGTTCGCGGGCTTTTCCGGCGCGAGCATGGGCAAGGACGAGTTGGCCGGGCCGTTCATCTGGGCGGCGGATGCATTGTCTCGCGCCTGGCCGTTCGCAATCGCCGGCGCGATCCTGTGGTTCGGTATCGCATACGCGTTTTACCAGAATATCATTGATGCGGCGACGGGCGCGAAGAAGGTCGAGCGGTCGCAGGAGCCGAAGCTCTACAATCTGCTCGAGAATCTTTGCATCTCGCGCGGCATCACGATGCCGTCGCTGCGCATTATAGAGACCGAGGGCATGAACGCGTTCGCTACCGGTCTACACAAGGGCCAATATTCGGTGACGGTGACGCGCGGGCTGATGAACGCGCTGACCGATGCGGAGCTTGAAGCCGTGCTGGCGCACGAATTGACGCATATCCGCAATCACGACGTGCGGCTGTTGGTCATAGCTGTGGTGTTCGTCGGTATTTTCTCTTTTGTCGGTGAGATGGTGTTTCGCGGGCTCTGGTATTCGGGTGGACGCACGCGAACGCGCAGCAGTTCGAGCGGCGGGCGTAACTCCGGCGGCGGTGCGTTGCTGGCGATCGTGGTGGCGCTGGCGATGATAGCCATCGCGTACGCATTGGCCATTGTAATCCGCTTTGCGTTGTCACGACGGCGCGAGTATCTAGCCGACGCGGGCGCCGTCGAGCTGACCAAGAATCCCGACGCTATGATCTCAGCGTTGCAGAAAATCTCGGGCAACGCCGTGGTGAACGCCCCTTCCGAAGTGCGCGAGATGTTCATCGAGAATCCGCATTCGGATTTCGCCAGCCTGTTCGCGACGCATCCGCCGATTCAAAAGCGGATCGAGGCGCTGGCCAAATACGCTGGCGGGCGTGTTGCCGCGCCGACGAGGGCGCCTGCCGCCGAGGCGAAGGCGGGACCCTGGGGTTAGCTGCAAAAAAAAAGGAGGGCGCGACGTCGCCGCCGCGCCCCAGGCTATGGAGCCGATAGGATTCAGGTGAACATCATGCCGATGGCGCGCAGCGCGTCGGGGACCGACTGGATGAGATCGCGTGCTTCCGGCCAGTAGAGATACGAGAGCCAGACCGCGAGCGCGACCAGGATCAGCGTGACGAAGCCGTCGGCGCCGCCGTGATACGACGGGTAGCCGCTGAGCGTGGCGTAGGACGAACGCCGCAGCGCGCTGAACGGGGAGGAGATCGCGGCGTAAGCGATGGCGAGCACGACAATGGCGAGCCAGAGCGGCACGTCAGCGGGCGGAGCCCAGCCCAGAATCGCGCCGCCGCTCAACAGCGAGAACAGCGCGAACAAGAATGCGATCAACAGCGCCGCGGTGATGACGCTGAACACGAGCGCGAACAGGCCGGCGAAGATGCGGGTGACGTAGCCGACCGGCTGCGCCGGCGGCGCGGGCGGCGCGGCTTCGCGGTACATGAAGCCCTCGTTCCACTCGCGCTGCTGGCGGCGCCATGAACGGCGCCAGTGACGTTGCTCGCGCCGCCATGCCTTTGCGCTGTCGTCGGTAAACTTGCTGTATTCGCGCTTGGCGCGGTCGACGATTTCCTG
>CALBSY010000129.1 GCA_937967725.1 uncultured Alphaproteobacteria bacterium
AGGCTGTCGTCGCCGGCCGTGCCGGCGAGCGCGGCGGCCGTCGCCTCGCGCATCTTGGCCCGCTGCCCCGTGGCGGTGACGATGATTTCGCCGCCGTCGCCGTGCTTTTCGGCGGTGATCTCGACCTTGCCGCCGCGCGGCAGACATTCGTTGGCGATCAGCAACAAATTGACGATCACGCGCACTGCCGGCCGCGGCATCGTCACTTCGGGCGCGCTCCACACCAAATCGGGCTTCAACACCGAATAAAGTTTCTCCGCCACCGCGTGGCCCTCTTCGAGCGTGGAATCGCCCTCCGCCACCGCGCCGGCCATTGCGAAGCGGAAGAATTCGAGCTTGGCCCACGCCTTGCCAACGCCGTGATCAAGCAGCGAAAGCGCATCGGGATCGGTTTTGCCGTCCGCGCTCTTGATCATTTCCAGGCCCTGGATGATCGCGCTCATCGGCTCCACCATGTCGTGGCAGATGCGCGAGGCGACAAGCGCCGTCAGCTTCGTGTTCTCGATCATCGCGCGCTCCGTGTCGGGGAAGCGCGGATCATAGATGATTCGCGCGTCCGGTCGGATTTCGTGGCATCAATCCCCTTAAATTCCCGGCGCTGCGGCGCCACCTGGGCGAGAACATTAACGGACGGATCAAGTCATGGCGGCTGAAGCGGCGGCGGACGGCGGTTTGGGGCTCGAGCACGCGGTGGCGCTGCTGGCGACGGCGGTCATCGCCGCGCCGGTCTTTAGGCGGCTCGGGCTCGGCTCGGTGCTGGGCTACCTCGCGGCCGGCTTGGCGATCGGTCCGTTCGGTCTGCGTCTGTTCGACGATCCCGAGAACATTCTTCATGTCGCCGAATTCGGCGTCGTGATGTTCTTGTTTTTGATCGGACTCGAAATGCGCCCTGCCAAGCTCTGGGCGCTACGCAAGGAAATCTTCGGCCTCGGCGCAGCGCAAGTGTTGGTCTGCGGCGCGCTGCTGTCATTCGTTGGCGTCGCCGCTGGCCTCCCATGGGCGGCGGCGACGATCGGCGCCATGGGCTTCGTGCTCTCGTCAACCGCCGTGATCATGAAAATGATGGACGATTCCGGCGAGACCGCTTCTGAAGCGGGGCAGCGCAATGTCTCGATCCTTCTGTTCGAAGACTTGATGATCGTGCCGCTGCTGGCGGTCGTCGCAGTTTTGGCTTCGGTATTGGGCGTGGTCGAGGAGAACGCGCGCCCACTTTGGCAAAGCATTGCCATCGGCGCTGGCGCCATCGCCGCTGTGTTCATTGCGGGGCGCTGGCTGCTCAATCCGTTCTTCGGCTTGCTCGCGCGCTCGGGTGCGCGCGAAGTCATGACGGCTGCCGCGCTGCTAGTCGTGCTGGGTGCGGCGCTGTTCATGCAGTGGGGCGGGCTGTCGATGGCGATGGGCGCATTCCTGGCAGGCGTGTTGCTCTCCGAGTCCGTGTTCCGCCACCAACTGGAGGCCGACGTCGAGCCATTCCGCGGCATATTGCTCGCGCTCTTCTTCATCAGCGTCGGCATGACGTTGAACGTGCCCGTGGTGCTGGCGGAGTGGCAGCTCATCGGGGTAGGCGTCGTCGCTTTCATGATCGTCAAGGCGATCGGCATCTACGGCGTCGCGCGCGCGTTTGGCGCTGATCAGCGTGAGTCGATACAACGCGCCGCCTTGTTCGCGCAGGGCGGCGAGTTCGCCTTCGTGCTCTATTCAGCCGCGCTTTCAGGCGGCGTCATGGATGCGCGCATCGCCGCAGTGATGACGGCAATCGTCATCCTGTCGATGGCGCTGACGCCGCTGGTCGTGCTCGCCCTCAATCGCTTCACGCCGCGACCGAAGGAGTCGCGCGAGGGCGTAGAGGACGCGCATGACCTGAAAGGGCGCGTGCTGTTCATCGGCTTCGGCCGCTTCGCGCAGGTTGTGAGTCAGCCGTTGCTGGCGCGCGGCGTGGACATCTCGCTGATCGAAATCGATGTGGAGATGATTCAAGCCGCCGCCAATTTCGGCTTCAAAGTCTATTACGGCGACGGTACGCGGCTTGACGTGCTGCGTGCGTCTGGCGCGGGCGCGGCGGAAGCCATTCTGGTCTGCGTCGATAAGCCGGATTCGGCCGACCGGATCGTCGCGTTGGTCAAGTCCGAATTTCCGCATGCAAAGCTCTTCGTGCGCGCGTTCGACCGCGGCCATGTGCATCGCCTGATTAAGGCCGGCGTCGATTATCAGATTCGCGAAGTGTTCGAATCCGCGCTCACGTTCTCGGGCGCGGTGATGCGCGAGCTGGGCGTCAGCGACCTGATGATCGCTGAGACGATCGAAGATGTGCGCGAGCGCGATGCGCAGCGGATCGAACTCGAACTGGCTGGCGGGCTGGAGGCGGGCAAGGCGCTCATCCGCGGCAACGCCGAGACGCCGCAGCCCACGCCGTTCACGGTGCCGCGGCGTGAAGGCCGCGCCCTCAATGACGAAGCGGCGAGCGCGATCGGTGAGGACGCTTGAGGCGAGGCTTGCTATAGAGCGGCGGGGACGCGACATGAGAAGCTTGATCACCGTCATCTGTGCCGCATTGCTCGCGGCGTGCGCCACGCCGCCGCCGTCGGCGGATTCGCCACAAGCGGGTGCAAGGCGCACGATCGACATCGCCGCCGAACAATGGGTGCGCATGGCGCTCGAAATCGACGCCCACGAAGAGGGTTACGTCGACGCATACTTCGGGCCGGGTGAGTGGCGCGCGGAGGCCGAGGCGCGGCCGCGTTCGGTTGAGCAGCTGACGGCGGCGACGGAAACGCTCGAGGCGCGGTTGCGCAGCGTCTATGAACGCGACACCGATCCAGACTCGGTGCGGCGCGCGCGCTATCTGATTGAGCAAGTCGAAAGCGCGCGCTTCCGGCTCGGCATGATACGAGGCGAACGCGCGTCTTTCTTGGCCGAGGTAGACGCGCTATTCGCGATGCCTATTACGTTGCGGCCGATCGAGAGCTATGACGCGGCGCTGGCGCGGCTGGATGCGTTATTGCCGGGCGACGGCACACTCGCCGAGCGGATGGGCGCCTTCCGCCGCCGCTCGGAAATCCCCTCGGATCGCGTGCAAGTGGTGATGGACCGCGCCATCGCTGAGTGCCGCGCGCGCACTGCGGCGCATCGCGATCTTCCGGAGAACGAGAGCTTCAGCATGGAATTCGTCACCGGCGAAAGTTGGGGCGCTTACAATTGGTA
>CALBSY010000130.1 GCA_937967725.1 uncultured Alphaproteobacteria bacterium
AGGTCTCTCGGCTGCCGATCAGCAAAACGTCGCGGCGCTGCAGGGACAAGTGCGCCAGCTCGCCGCGCAAGAAGACGCCGCCGATGGCGGCGGCGCCGAACGCGCCACGCTGATGGCGCGGCAGCGCTTGGTAAGCGGGCAAGTTGCCGAATCCAACCGCCGCATTTTCGCTCTGCAGCAGAGTGTGGTGCCGGACTATGAGCATTATGGGCGCGTCTCCAGCGAGGCGCGCGCGCTGCAAACACTGAGCCCGCTCGGCATCTCGGCTTACGCAGCGCAGGGCCACCCGGCGCTGCTCTCGACTATCCTGGTGCTGTTGATGGGCGCGCTTGGCGCGCTGCTTTATCTTTTTCCCGCCTATCTCAATCGCCCCGAGCCGGTGACGATGGCGGAGATCGTCGTGCGGCTCATCTTCGGCATGTGCGCGGCGCTCGCCGCCTACGTGCTGGCCAACGCCGCCATTGCCGGCTTCTCGATGGGGTCTGGCGTGGAGCAAGCAACCACGTCGGCCATGCTCAATCCGTTCACGGTGTCGCTGGTCGGGATCGTCGCTGGCGTGCTGTCCGAAGACATCGCGCAATGGATACAGGATCGCGGCCGCGGCATCTTCACCCAGGGCGGCGCTCAGCGCGCCGCGCCTTCGCAACCGCAGGCGGCGCCGACCGGCGGCCTGGTGAACAACGAAGCCATTAGCTAGCGGCCGGCCCCGCCGTGACGCAGCGATACGCGCTTCCGCGCACGCGCCAGCGCGCCTAGGGTGCGCGCAAGTTCCAGGGAGATTGCCATGACCCGCCGCGCCGTCATCGTTTCATACGCTCGCACCGGGCTCGCCAAATCGGGTCGCGGCGGCTTCAACGACACGCACGGTGCGGCTATGGCCGGACACTGCATTCAACACGCGGTGAAGCGTGCGAAGATCGAGCCCGATGCGGCGGAGGACGTCATCCTCGGCTGCGGCTCGCCTGAAGGCGCAACCGGACACAACGTGGCGCGCCTGGCTTCGGTGTGGGCCGGGCTCGACTTCAAGGTAGCAGCCGCGACCATCAACCGCTTTTGCTCCTCTGGCCTGCAATCGACGGCGCAGGTCGCCAACTACATCATCAACGAGGGCGCCAATGTCGGCATTTCCGGGGGCGTGGAGTCGATTTCGCTGACTCGGCTCTCATCCTCGATGAACAAGGATCACATGTTCGAGGAGAAGCTGCAGCGCGAGCATCCGGAGATGTGGATGCCGATGATCGAAACCGCCGATATCGTCGCGCAGCGCTATGGCCTCAGCCGCGAGTACCAGGACGAGTATGCGCTGCGCTCGCAGCAGCGCATTGCTGCGGCGCAGGAGGCGGGCCTGTTCAAGGACGAGATCGTCCCGATGAAGACGAAGATGAAGAAGGTCAACAAGGAGACCAAGGAAGAGAGCTTCGTCGACGCGGTGGTCGATCGGGACGACTGCAATCGCCCCGATACGACGCTGGAAGGTCTGGCCAAGCTCGAACCGGTGCGCGGACCGGGCAATTTCATCACCGCCGGCAACGCCAGCCAGCTGTCGGACGGGGCCGCGGCGCTGGTGCTGATGGAAGAAAAGGAAGCTGAGAAGCGCGGGCTCGAACCGCTTGGGTTGTTCAAAGGCTTCGCCGTTGCCGGTTGCAATCCTGACGAAATGGGCATCGGCCCGGTGTTCGCCGTGCCGCGTCTGCTCAAGCGGCAAGGCCTCAAAGTCAGTGACATCGATCTTTGGGAGCTCAACGAAGCGTTCGCGTCGCAATGCCTTTATTGCCGCGACAAGCTCGAAATCGACCCCGAAAAATACAACGTCAATGGCGGTTCGATCGCCATCGGCCACCCGTTCGGCATGACCGGTGCGCGTCTCGTCGGCCATGTGCTGCTGGAAGGGCGCCGGCGCAAGGCCAAGACCGCCGTTGTCACCATGTGCGTTGGCGGCGGGATGGGCGCCGCCGGTTTGTTCGAGGTGTTTCATTGATCAAGCGCATTGTCATCGCGTGCGCGCTGGCGCTGGCTGCGTGCGGACAGGCCGAGCAGAAGCAGGAAACTGTGTCGCCCGTGGCCGGCGCGCCGGGCCGCGACGCCACCATCGGTCCGAACGGCGCCGCCGGCATCCGCGCGGCGTTGCCGATGAGTGTCGATGACATCCGCTTGGCCGCGCCGCATTACACCGTCGCGGCGGTCGAGGATCAGGTCGAGGGCGAGCCGTTCACCGCCATCACCTTGTCGTCCGGCGATGAAGAGATGTTTCGCGTTTATCCGACGCCGGATCGTCAGCACGTGCATGCGATCAGCACGCGATCGCCGCCGGCGCGCGGACCGGCCTAAGTCATCACCAGCGCGCCCTCCTTGGCCGCGGCGCCGCCCGAGCAAGGGCCGTTCTTCACCGCCGATGATGTCGACGGCGCGCCGGGCTTTGCCTGCGCCACCGCGGCGGATGCAACTTTCTGGCGCGTTTATCGGCTGCCGGACGGCTATGACGGACCCAGCGACCCGTTCGACGCTATCGATCCGGACGTGTTGCACGACGCAACCCTGGCGGAAATGCGCTGGATCGCACCGCGGGTGGAATAGGGCGTTAAGACTGCAGCTTATGCACGCTCGACGCCGTGGCGATGCGTTCGCCCGCGTCGGTACGGAACTCCGCCGCCATGAATACGAGCGAGCGTGTCTTACGCGTGAGCCGCGCATCGATGGCGCCGGCGTCGGCGCTTTTCAGCATGTCGATGGTGACGGAGACGAGCGCGGTCTTCTGTCCGGCCTCGCGGTCGGCGGCGGCTTCCAGCGCGTTGACGATGCGTGCGGCAATGGCGGAATCGGTCACATCTTCTTCCTGAGTGGCGCGAGATCCGGAAACTCTGGCGCACGCTTCTGCGCCTTGGCCGCGAACGCTTCCATCATGTGCGGCGGCGCGAACATGCCGGCCTGCCAAGTCGCGATGTAGTCGAGCCCGTCGGCGGTCGAATGGTCGCGTGCGTAATTGATCATCCGCTTCGATCCCGCCACCGCCACCGGCGCTTTGGCGGCGATCTCAGCGGCAAGCTCCATCACGTGCGCCAGCATCGCCTCTTGTGTGGGGAACACATCGTTGACGAGGCCGATTTCCTTCGCTTTCTCGGCGGGCAGGCGTCGTCCAGTGTAGGCCAACTCGCGCACCCAGCCTTCGGGGATGAGCCTACACAGGCGCGGGAAGGTGCCGACATCGGCGGTCATGCCAATATTGATCTCAGCGATTTGGAAGAACGCATCCTCGGTGCAATAGCGGATGTCGCAGGCGCTGGTCATATCGACGCCGGCGCCGATGCAGCCGCCTTGCACCACCGCGATCACCGGCATGCGCGCTTCGTCGAGGCAGTTGAAGCTGCCCTGCAGCGTCAGCACGAATTGGCGGAAGGCTTCCGCGCGCGCGTATTGGTCGCCGCCGCTCGCCGCGACGCCTTCGCCGTCGGTGAACACCGAAATGTCCATGCCGGCGGTGAAGTGCTTGCCCGTTGAGGAGATGACGATGTCGCGCGCTTTCGCGTTCTCGTCGATATCGCGCACTAATTCCGGCAGTTCGTTCCAGAACTGGCGCGGCATCGCATTGAACGTCTTCGGCCGGTTCAACACGATGTGCGCGATCTTGTTCTCGATCTTCAGCTCGAAGCAGGGTTCTGTCATGCGCGGACTCCTGCCGCTTGGCTAACATGCCGTGCGCGCGACGTCATGGTGGATGATCCGATTGACGCTACGTCGTCGCCGATGAGTTCAGTGCTTCTGCTCTTGCGCTTCACGCCAGCCTTTCTCCCACTCCCCGTTAAGCCCGTTGGCCCACATTGCGCGCAAATATTCCGCAGCCTTGATGTGGCCTTCGGATTCCATTTTCGCCAAGGTCATCCTGATCAACCCGGCCATCCGGCTTGGCTCGGCAGCGCCGCTGACAACCATGAAGGCGGCTAGAATTTCGAGCGCGTACGAGTGCGCACGCAGAACGTCTTCGGGAACATATTTTTTTGACATGAGGCGTCGCTCCGGTTTTCTCCGAGGAGCTACACCCTCACGCAAACACGACGCCCGTCAACACGGCGGCATAATGCACGCCCGCCGCCGTGATGACGAAGCCGTGCCAGATGGCGCGGCGGAAGGGGAGCTTCTCCCAGACGTAGAACAGCACGCCGACGGTGTAGAGCATGCCGCCGGCGGCGAGTAGGATGAGGCCCGCCAGCGGCACGCCTTCCAGCATTGGCCCGAGCGCTGCGATCACAAGCCAACCCAATGCGACGTAGAAGGCGATCCAGATCTTCTTCGACAACCCGGGCAGGAATAGCTTTCCCGCCGCGCCGATCAGCGCCAGCACCCAAACGATCGTGGTCATCGAAACAGCCCAGGCGCCGTCGAAACGAATGGTGGTGAAGGGCGTGTAGGTGCCGGCGATCATCAGAAAGATCGCCGCGTGGTCGAAGCGCCGCAGCAGCGCCTTGCGCTTGTGGTTCTCAGCCAGATTGTACGCCATTGAGCAGCCAATCATGGTCATGACGCAAACCGCGTAGACTGCCCCCGCGCTGGCCATCCCCAGCCCGCCTTGCCAGATCGCCAGTCCAAGCGCGGCCCCAACAGCGAACGTGAACAGCATTAGCGCCACGCCATGAAGCCAGCCATCAACCAGCTTTTCCGCGGGCGTCGGGTAGTGCAGCGTGGGGATGAGATCGCTCAGTGTCACGGTAGGGAGCTTAACCGTTTTGCATGGCGCCAGTAAGCCGTCGAAGAACGAACAAGGCGAAATGTTGCGTGTTTTGGTAATATGCCGCAACACGCCGTGAGCAAGCCGTGAGCGAAACCGCCGCCCCCGCCGAAACCTTCCGCCGCGTTTCGTTCGAATTGCCGGGCGGACGCATGGCGGGGATCGCGTTCGGCGCAGAGAAGCCGACACCCGATGTTGTCTTCCTGCACGCCACCGGTTTTAACGCCCGCACCTATCGTGCCTTGCGGGAGCCGCTGGGCGAGCGCTTCGCCGTGCTGGCGCTCGACGCGCGCGGGCATGGGCTGAGCACGCTGCCGGCGCGCACATTCGGGTACGCGTCGTGGCGCCGGCATCGCGACGACGTTATCGCCGTGCTCGAGCACTTCACCTCGCCGGTGACGCTCGCTGGTCACTCGATGGGCGCGACTGTAAGCTTGCTCACAGCGGGCAAGCGCGCCGATCTCGTCGCGGGGCTTGCGCTGATCGAGCCGGTGATTCTGCCCGCGGCTGGTTATGCGTTCGTGGAGCTGCCCGGCGCGCCGCTCTTGCAGCGATTGACGTTTCCGCTGGCGCGCAACGCCGCCCGTCGCCGCGCGCGGTTCGATAGTCGCGAAGCAGCCGTGAAGGGGTTCGCCGGACGCGGCGTGTTCAAGCCTTTCCCGCCGGAGGTCGTCGCGGACTATGTGGCCGACGGTCTGATTGAGAACGAGCGTGGCGGTTTCAAGTTGGCGTGTGCGCCTGCGTTCGAAGCGGCGACCTATTGCGCGCAGCGTCACGACCCCTGGGATGCGCTGCGCAAAGTCACCGACCCGCTGGTGCTTCTGCGCGCCGAGTACAATTCCACGATCTCCGAAGCGGCGATGCACCGTGTTGCCGCGATCAAGCCGGATGCACGCGTGGCGACGGTGGAAGGCGCGGGACACATGCTGCCGATGGAGCGCCCCGATCGCGTGCGCGCAGCGATTGAATCTGCCGCGCTGCTGGCAAAGCAAGGCCGCAAATTCCACGACGCTGACTTGGATTAGCGCTACACCGCCATCGCGATCACGTGCCTGCTCAGTCGCGCGCGCGCTTCCGGCGACGGCGCGATGGTCTTGCGCGTCGCTGTGTCGAACGTCAGCGCGACGGCTTCCATGCTGGCCCACGCGCGTCCGCTTTCCGGATCGCACAGCCAATGGACGAGCCTTAGCGTCTTCTCTCCGACCTCGGCGACGCCGCGATAGACTTCGATCAGGTCGCCGGGGCGCGGAAAGCGCCGATAGACAACCCGCGCTTCCACCACCGCGCCGGCGGGGGCGCTCGCGCCATTGTTCGCTGCGGCGGCCTCTTGTCGCCATTGGCTCAGCAAGTTTGGCACTGAGTCCGACACACGGCCCACGAAATGCTCGCCGCGCAGCCGGGCGAATGCGTCGCATTGGTCGGGGGTCGCCATCGCGCCGCCGATGCGTGTCGCCCCCAGTTCGAGCGCGCGTTGCAGCGACGCTTCTTCGCTTGGCGTTCTGGCAAGATCGATTGAAGGCGGTTTGGCGTGCGCGGGCAGGGCGCAGCGTAACCGTTTCGACGCATCGCGCGAACGCGCCGACCAGCGAAACGGGCGGAAGCCGCGTGTGTCGACGTGCGCGACCTTCAGCATGAAACACGAGGCTGGCGCGCCGTCGGCGTGACGCATGTCGAGGCAGACCTGCGCCTGCGTCTCCTCCAGCTTCACCACGCCGCCATGCATCACCAGGGGCGCGCCGGGCCGCGCTTCCCGTAGAAACCGGATGTGCGCTTCCAACGGTACGAGCGTCGCGCCGGCGCGCGCGGTGAAGGCGCGCGGCATCTCCAGCGCGCGCGCCAAATGCGCGAGGCCGGTCATGGCGCGCTCGAAATGGAAGCGGACGTTCAGATGTCCGCCGTCGTCGCATTCCCAGGTGTTGACGCTGCCCTGGTAGAGCGGCGCGGGCAGCGGCGCCGGATGGCTCACGCTTGGCACGCAGCGCAGAGCCCGGACGCTTCGATCATGGTGCGGCGGATGGCAAAGCCGTCTTTCTTCGCCGCGTCGGAGAGATCAACCAGAGCGTGGCCGGCGTCGAACTCTTCAGCAGCGCCACATTGTTCGCAAATGAGAAAGATGGTTGAACGCTCGCAGGCTCCGACATCGCACGCGACAAACGCGTTGAGGCTTTCGATGCGATGGGCGAACCCTTGGCGCACCAGGAAGTCGAGCGCGCGATAAATGGTGGGCGGCTTGGCCTGCTTATCGGCGTCGATCAGCGGCAGCAGATCGTAGGCCTTGGCTGGGCCGGGCTGCTCCAGCAACAGTGCGAGCACGCGCCGCCGCAACGGCGTCAGCGTTTCGCCCGCCGCCGCGCAGCGTCGTTCCGCTTCTGCAATTTGCGCCGCGGCGCCGGCCGCGCCGTGTTGATGTGACATGCCGCTCATGATCGCAGGCTCCGCCGATGCGGGGAAGATGGGGTCGTG
>CALBSY010000131.1 GCA_937967725.1 uncultured Alphaproteobacteria bacterium
GATCGTGTTCATGGTCACAGCCCCGCTGCTCACCGTGTCGATCCCGATCGAGCTGCCGCGCACCGAAGCGAAACAGTCCGCCGCCGAAACCGAACCGCTCGCCATCACGATCCGCGCCGACGGCGTGGTGTTCCTGCAGGAAACCCAGATTGATGTGGAAGAATTGGTGCCGCGCCTGCGCGCCATTTCCAACGAAGGCTATGACCGCGCCATTTATATTCGCGGCGACGCCAACACCAATTACGGCCTGATGGCCGACGTGCTGGCGCGCGTCAGTTCTGGCGGCTTCCGCAAGATCCAGCTGGTCACCGACACGCGCGACGGCGCGCGCCGCCCGGCGGGGCAGAGGGAGTGAGATGCGCCCCGGCGTCATCGTTTCCGTCATAGGCCATGTCGGCGCGGTGCTGATGACTTTGTTGGCATGGGAAGCGCGCTCGACGCTGTTGCCCGCGGCTGGATCGGTAGTGCCGGTTGAGATCGTCGACATCGCGCCGGAATCGAACGTGCGCGCATTGGCCGAAGACGTGCCGGACGACGAAGTCGCCGAGCAGGAAGAAGAAACGGTGGAGGCTGAGCCTGAACCCGCGCCGGCGCCGAACGCGCCGCAGCGGCGTCCGCAGCAGAACGACGAATTCGATCTCGCCGCCATCGCGCGCATGGTCGACAAGCAGCGCGATCCTGGGCGCGAGCGCCGCGAAGGCCAGCGCGCCGACCGCACACAGCAAGGCGCCGGTCTGGGCACGGCCGAGGTTGCGGCTATGGAAGATCGTATCCGCGCACTGGCGCGGGCGCACATGCGCCGCTGCTGGCGCATGCCGGTTGACCTGCCCGATCCCGACCGGCTGGTCGTGACGGTGCAGTTCGACATCAACCGCAACGGAACATTGAACGGCCAGCCGCGCGTTATCAGTCCGCGCAACTACACCTTCGACCCCGCCATGCGCACAGCGGTGGAAGCGGCGGTTCGCGCGGTGCGGGTCTGCGATCCATATCCGTTCCCCGATGATCCCGTGGTTGGAGAGCACTACGATTTGTGGCGGGAGACCGAATTCACCTTCCGGCCGAGCTTCTGAGAATGAGAGAGAACAGTCCCATGCGCCTGATCAGAACGATTTTCGCCGCGCTCGCCGCAGCGCTGACGTTCGCGTTCGCCGCGCCCGCCAGCGCGCAACTGCACGTCGATATCGAGGAAGGCCACCTCAACCCGATGCCGATCGCGGTAGTGGACTTCCTAGGCGCTAGTGCGCCGGCGCAGCAGGTCGGGCGCGATATCGCGCAAGTCATCCGCGCCAATCTCGAGCGTTCGGCGCTGTTCCGCCCGATCCAGCCGCAAGCCTTCATCGAGCGCATCACCGCGCTGGAAGTGCCGCCGCGCTTCGCCGACTGGCGCGTAATCGACTCCCAGGCGCTTGTCGTTGGCCAGGTGACGCCGCTGCCGGATGGACGCATCCGCGTGGAGTTCAGGCTCTATGACGTGTTCGGCGAGCAGCACCTGACCGGCTTCAGCTACGCGACCACCCCTGACAATTGGCGCCGCGTGGCGCACCAGATTTCCGACCGCATCTACGAACAGATCACTGGCGAGAGCGGTTATTTCGATACGCGCATCGTGTTCGTCTCGGAAACCGGACCGCGCACGCGCCGCATCAAGCGGCTGATGATCATGGATCAGGACGGCGCCAACCCGGTGTTTCTCACCGGGCAGGACGCCACCGTGCTGACGCCGCGCTTCTCACCCTCGACGCAAATGATCACCTACATGAGCTTCGAGACCGGCGCGCCGCGGGTGTTCCTCTACAACCTCGAAACCAACCGCCGCGAAGTGCTGGGTGATTTCCCCGGCATGACGTTCGCGCCGCGCTTCTCGCCGAATGGCCAGGGCGTCGTGTTCACGCTCGACATGAACGGCAATTCCGAGATCTTCAGTATGGATCTCAACTCGCGTTCGCGCCGGCGTTTGACCAATCACCCGGCCATCGACACTTCGCCGTCCTATTCGCCGGACGGCCGTCAGATCGTGTTCAACTCGGACCGCGGCGGGTCTCCGCAGCTCTATGTCATGAACGCCGACGGCTCAGGCCAGCGCCGCATCTCGTTCGGCGACGGCCGCTATTCAACGCCGGTATGGTCGCCGCGGGGCGATTTGATTGCCTTCACGCGTCAGGGCGGTGGACGTTTCGCCATCGGCGTGATGCGTCCTGACGGCTCCGGCGAGCGCATTCTCACCGAAAGCTATCTCGACGAAGCGCCCACTTGGTCGCCAAATGGACGCGTAATAATGTTCTTCCGCGAGGGTCGCGGACAGGGCGCGCGGTTATGGTCTGTTGACCTTACTGGCCGGAATTTACGCCAGATTCCAACGCAAACCGACGCATCAGACCCGGCTTGGTCGCCCTTGTTGCCGTGAAGGGAACACGATTGTGCGGTAGGAACCGCGCCGGTAAGCTTCGCATTCACGTCCGGGGGGAACCGGCGTTTGCCGAATGCGCCGCTGTTAGGGGAGAATTGACCTAATGCGTAATACGTTAATCGCACTGTCCGCCGTCGCGGCGCTCGCTGCTTGCGCGAGCCGTCCCGAACCCGCGCCGACGCCCACCGAAACGCCACCGACCACCAGCGAACGGCCGCAAGGCCCGGTGCCGGGTTCGGTTGAAGACTTCCGCGTATCGGTGGGCGACCGCGTGTTCTTCGGTTACGACCGTTTCGACCTGACGCCGGAAGCGCGCTCAGTGCTCGAGCGGCAAGCCGCTTGGCTGCGCCAGTATCCGAACGTCCGCATTCTTGTCGCCGGCAATTGCGACGAACGCGGCACCCGCGAATACAACCTCGCGCTCGGCGCCCGCCGCGCCGCCGCCGCCCGCGACTACCTTGTATCGCTCGGCGTCAACGCTAACCGGGTTGAGACCGTCTCCTACGGCAAGGAACGCCCGCTCGATCCGCGCTCGAACGAAGAAGCGTGGAGTGTGAACAGAAACGCACACACGCAGATCGTGAGCGGCGCGGTCTCGTAAGCGCCTAAATTTGGCCCGAGCGCCCGGACTCGGTGTGAGCCCATGACGGATCGATCGGCGCCTCAATTCCAACGGGCCCGGCTCGCGGCGTGTCTCGCCGCGGCCGGGTTCTTGTTTGTCACCGCGGCTTCGGCCCAGACCACGCTGCCTCCGCCCGCCTTCGGCAACGCCGACGCGCGGCAGGACCGCATCGAGGCGCTGGAAGAACAATTGCGCGACGCCACCGCTGAGAACGAGCGGCTTCAGTACGAGATCATGCAGCGCGACCGCGAAATACAGCGCTTGCGCGGCATGGTCGGCGAACTGGCTGGTGTGAACCAGGACTTGGCGACGCCGCGCCCAGAGGGCGAGAACGGCGCCGCGCCGCGTCCGCCGAACGGGCAGCGCTCCGATGCCGCGCCGTCAGGCCTGAACGCGGCACAGCGCGCCGCCACCGGCACGCTGGGCGCGGTGTCCGCCGAGGCTCTGCCCACAACCACCGACCCGCCCGACGTTTACAGCCGTGCGCGCGAATTCCTGGTCAACGGCCAGTACGCCGAAGCGGAAAACGCCTTTGGCCAATTCCTGGAGAACTATCCCGAGGCGGAGCAGGCGGCGGACGCGCGCTTCTGGTTCGCCTTCACGCTGTTGGCGCGCAATAATTACCAGGATGCCGCCGCCAATTTCGTCCAGTACCTGCAGCGCACGCCGAATGGTCCGCGCGCGCCCGAAGCGCAAGTGCGTCTCGGCATGGCGCTCGCTGGCATGGGTCAGACGCGCCAAGCCTGCGGCGCTTACGCCAATCTCTCACGCCGCTATCCCAACGCGCCGCGCGCCGTGCGCGATCTGGCGCAGCGCGAATCCCGCGCCGCCAATTGCGCCGCCTAGTCTAAATCCATGCTCGATCGGCTGACGATCGAGCGCATGCAGCGGGCGGCGGGCGAGGGTCCGATCCTGCTGGCTTTGTCCGGCGGCGGCGATTCAGTCTCACTGTTGCACCTGCTGGCCGAGCGCTTCGGCGCACGCTTGCGCGCCGCTATCGTCGATCACGCGCTGCGCGCCGGCTCAGCTGAAGACGCGCAGCGGGCGCGCGGTTTCGCTGAAGCGCTCGGCGTTCCGGCGGATGTACTCACGCTGGTTTGGCCCAAAGCGCCCAAGCGCGCGCAGCAGGCGGCGCGCGAGGTGCGCTACCGCGTATTGTGCGAAACAGCGCGCTGCTACGGCGCACGCGTCCTCGCCGTGGCGCACACAGCGGACGATCAGGCCGAAACCGTACTGATGCGCGCCGCTGCTGGCTCCGGTTGGCGCGGCCTTGCCGGCATGGCGCCGCTCGCGCCGGCGCCGGTCTGGCCCGAAGGACGCGGTGTGCTGGTGGCGCGGCCGCTGCTCGCAGCGCGCCGTGACGCGCTGCGAGCGTGGTTGCGCACGAGCGGTGCGGCATGGATCGAAGATCCCGCCAACACCGATGCAAGTTTCGAACGCGTGCGCACCCGTGCGCGGCTTGCGGAGCTAGAGCAGGGCGGCTTCGATCCGCTGCGCGTGGTGGGCATCGCCGCGCGCCTGCGCGAACAGGTTGAGCGGATCGACGCGGCGGCGTCGAAACTGATTGCCGAGGCCGCCATGTTCGAGGGCGAACGCATCCTCATCGACGTGGCGGCGTGGCGCGGCGCCGGCGAGGTGCGCCGGCGCGGTCTCTGCGGGCTTGTCGTCGCGGCCGCAGGCGCGGCGGGCGAGCCGGCCGGCGGTGCGGCGGCGCTCGCGTGCCCCGTGGGCATGGGCGTCGCGTCGGGCGGT
>CALBSY010000132.1 GCA_937967725.1 uncultured Alphaproteobacteria bacterium
CACCGCGCGATGGTCCTGGGGCGTGGCGAGCCCGGTCGTCCTCGACACCGAATGGACCGGCCCCGCACCTGCCATCGCCGCACATCCGCAGGTGCGCAACCGCGCGGCGTGCGATCTGAATCCGCTTGACCTCAACGATCCAGGGCAGCTGCTGCAGCTGCGATCGTATATCTGGCCCGATCAGCCCGAGCGGCTGGCGCGCTTCGACGGCGCCGTCGCACTCGCGCGCTCATCCGGCGTACAGGTTGAACGCGCGGACGCCGCAGCGTGGCTCAAGCAACGACTCGCGAACGACGCCGCGACCATCGTGTACCACTCGATCTTCCTGCAATACCCGCCGCGCGAAGCGCGCGCCGCCATCATTGATGCTATCCAACGCGCCGGGACCGAAGCATCGGCGAGCGCGCCACTTGCCTGGGTGCGCCTCGAACCGGAAGCCCTTACCGACGGCGTGCGCGACAGCGTGCGCATGGTCGTGGATCTAACCACGTGGCCCGGCGGCCAGCGCCGCATCCTCGCCTATACCGACGGCCACGTTCGCGCCGTCGCCGCCGTGGACTAACCGCGTCGCGCCGAAAACTCGAACACGCCGTCCCATGCGGCGTCGAGTTTGGTGAGCGCTTCCGCCGGCGCAATCGCGGCGTATGTCTCGCCGTCGCGGCTCACCAGACCCAATCGCTCGAGCTTTCCCAGAGCATCATGAATTTCGAAATCGACGTGCAGGCCGAGCCGTTCGCGCAGAAGCGTCTCAGCGGCGCGGTCAATCTCCGCTTTCTCCAGCGGCGCCTGCGCATCTCGCAGCACGCAATAGGCAAGGTAGGCTTCCTTCACATCCTGCTCCTCGCCCGCGCCGATCAGCAAATCAAGCACGCCGGCATTGTTGGCGAGATTGCGGAAATAGACGGTGTCGGCGAGCTGCTTTTGGTAGCGTAACGTCTGTGTCTCGTACTTCAGCCGCTGGCGCATCACGAAGGCCACCACCGCCACTAAACCCGACACCGCCGCCAGCGCGCGCTTGAGTTCATTCTCCTCGATCGCGCCTTGCGTGCCGAAATAAGCCGCCAGTACCGCGAACAGCACCGTCACCGCCGGCCAGATGTTCAGCAACACTGGCACGCCGAATACCTGATCGCGCCGCAGCATGCTAGGTTTAGCGCCCGGATGCAGCGTCACCAGTTCGGCGTCGGCCACATTGCGGAAATGCTTCACCAGCGCCGCGCCAGGGCGCACGCCGCGCCGCATGCGCGCGAACGCCTTGCGATCCTCCCGTTCGATCTCGTCGTCCGCCTTGAAGCCGACGAGCACGACAACGTCATTCATCACATTGGCGTCGACCAGGTGTTTGCGCAGGCCAAACAGTTCCTTGCGCACGAGCTGTTCAGGTCGTGCGCCGCGCGCGAAATAGCGGATGCGGCGGATGCCCGCGAGCGACGGCTTGATGGCGAGGCCTGTGAGCAGCTTGGTTGCTTTGCGCGTCTGCACCGTGTCGGGATCAATCTCGCTAAAATTGGCGCGCGTCAGCGCCTCCGTGAGCGCTGCTTCGAATCTCTCGAACGCCGCGGCGCTGACATCACGCCGCACGTGCGGCGCATCCGGGTCGAGCGGATCGTAGAGCGCTCTAAGCCCCTCCAATTGCTCGTGCGCCATATGATGCAACAGCGCGCCGAGCAGTTTCATGACTTGCGCCATTGGCTCGGCTTCGCCCGCCGGCAACCCTGCGGCGATGGCGCGCGCCAGCTCGGCTTTGCGCGCCGCTATGAAGCCATCGGTCTGTGCTGCCGCTGCGGCGCCGTCACCCATGCCCCAAGTGCTAGCCTAGCGCGCGCTGGGAGGCTATGCGGGATGCAAGGCGCGGCGGGCCGGGAACCGTGGACCCGCCTCTGGGGAGATCAGGACATGGTTCGCATTTGGCCGCTGATTGCCGTTGTGTGCTTGTTGGCATCGGCGCCCGCCTCGGCGCAGCCGCAGCGCGATCCGTTCAATGGTCAGTTCGGCGTCGTGGAATTGGCGCGTCCGCCGGCCGAGGCCGCAGCTCTGGCGCGTATGATGGGCGATGCGTTGGACGGCCTGCAGCCGCAGCGTCCTGGCCAACTTGATGTTTACATGATTACCGCCTCGCTGTGGGGCGATCCGGTTTTCGAACGCGAGGCGACGCAAGCGGAGGCAATCCTGCGCCCGCACTTGGGCGCTGACGGCCGTTCCATCGTGTTGAGCGCCGGCGGCCAGGGTGAGCGCCGTTATCCCGCCGCCACGCCTAACGACATCGCCGCCGCAATCGGCCATGTCGGCTCGCTGATCGATCCTAACGAAGACTTGGTCGTTCTGTTCATCACTTCACACGGCTCGCAAGACGGCTCGATCTCGATCCGCGAAAGCAACAGGCTCGGCGCGGCGATGCGCCCAACACATCTGCGCGACATGCTGGCGCAAGCGGGCATCCGCAATCGCGTCGTCATCGTGTCGGCCTGCTTTTCCGGCGCCTTCATCGCACCACTGATGGACGAGAACACCATCCTCGTTACCGCCGCCGCGCCGGACCGTTCATCGTTTGGCTGCCAGCCGCAGCGCGATTGGACGTTTTTCGGCGATGCCTATTTCAATCATGGCGTGCGCGGCGGCGCTTCTCTGATTGACGCATTTGACGACGCCAAGACGCTGATCGAACGCTGGGAGCGCGAGCAGAACCTGACACCGCCCTCCAATCCGCAGATCTTCGTCGGCTCGAATGCGCGCGCGATGCTGCGCCGCGCCGAACGCAACGCGCGTTAGCTCTTCACGCTGTCGGCCATCAGCTCCAGCGGCGCCGCTGTCGTCCGCTTCGGCACCCGCATGACGATGCGCGACTGCACGTCGGAGACGAGGCCAAGCGCCAGCATATGGTCGCGCAAGAAGTCGTCGTACGCGTGCATGTCGCGGGTGACGACGCGCAGCACGTAATCCACCGCGCCGGTGACCAACGCGCATTCCACAACTTGCGGCCATTCGGCCGCCGCGCGCTCGAACTTCTCTAGATTCTCGCGCGTCGGCAGCTGCAGCTTGATGGTGGCGTAAACTTCAAAGGTCAGTCCCAGCTTCTCCGGGTCGAGCAGCGTCACCTGCCGGGTGATCACCTCCGCCTTTTTCAGCCGCTCGATCCGCCGCCAGGCCGGCGAAGAAGAAAGGCCGACCCGCTCAGCGATTTCGGCGATCGAGAGCCCGGCGTCCTGCTGCAGGAGTTCGAGAATGCGCAGGTCGACCGCATCGATGTCCACGGACAAAGTTTTCTCCTAGCGAAGCAAGCGCGGTGGATTTTTCCAGTCTTGCGCCGCACCCGCCCGCTTCGCAAGCGGAAGGGCGGCTCAGGGGAAAGGAACTTGCGGGAGTATGGTGGTGGCGGGTGGACTTGAACCACCTACCTTGGGGTTATGAATCCCACGCTCTAACCAGATGAGCTACGCCACCGAAGGGGCGGACAAATAGGCGGTTGCGCCGGGCCGCGCAAGCGGGCCAAGGGGGGCGGGGAAGGAGCGGGCATGGCGCGCACCCAGGCGGCGGAGTACGACGAGCGGAAAGAGGCCATCGTGGGCGTCGCCGCCGAGCTTTTCGCTTCGCGCGGCTTTGGCGGCGCCTCCGTGGCGGATCTCGCCAAGCGCGGCAAAATCTCCAAGTCGCTGATCTACCATTACTACCCGTCGAAGGAGGACATCCTCTACGATGTCATGATCAGCCACGTGCGCGCGCTGGAGAGTGCGGCCGCGGCGGCCACTGACGGGACTGATCCGCCTGCGCGCAAGCTGCGCGAACTGGCGCACCGCTTCATGGCGCTCTATGTCGGCGCCGCCGCGCGCCACCGCGTGCTGCTGAACGACCTCGACCATCTGCCTAAGGCGAGGCGCGCGCAAATCGTCGCCGTGCAGCGTCGGCTGATCGAGACAGTGCAGAAATTGCTGGTGGAGATCGAACCGGCGTTGAAGCGCAAGAGCGGCGCGAGCTTCGCGGCAGCGATGCTGTTCTTTGGCACCATCAACTGGACCCACACCTGGTTCGACCCGCGCGGCCCGGTCAGCGCTGGCGCGCTGGCGGAGATGGCGGTGGATCTGACGTTGGGCGGGTTGGCGAAAGCGGCTGAATAATTAAACGTCGTACGTCAGCACGACGCCTTCGCTCACCGGGGTCGCCTGGCATGTGAGCACGTAGCCTTCGGCTAACTCCTCCGCCGATAGCCCGTAATTGACCTTCATCGTCACTTCGCCGGCGGTCACTTTGGCGCGGCAGGTGGCGCAGACCCCGCCCTTGCACGCGAACGGCGCAGGCAGTCCCGCCGCGCGCACGTTGTCGAGGATCGAATGCTTGTCCGGATCGAACGCAACCTGCACGCGCCGCCCGTTCAGCGTCACGCTCATCTTCAGGCCGGCGGCCTTCTCCTCCGCCGCACGCGCCGCCGCCGCTTGCGCTGCGGAGAGGGGTCCGGTGGTGAAGCGCTCGATCAGAATGCGCGGCTTCTCCACGCCTTTGGCCGTCAGCGCCTCCTCGATCGCGTCCATCATTGGGCCGGGGCCGCAGATGAAGAACGCGTCGACGTCCGCAGGCTGCAGCAGAGATGATAGAATCTGCTCCGCTTTGGCGCGGTCAAGCCGGCCATTGAAAAGCTCAATCTCTTCCTCTTCCTCCTCGAGAAAATGATACACGCTCAGCCGGTCGAGGTAGCTGTCCTTGAGCGCGGCGATCTCTTCTAGAAACATTACGCCCGGCGAATTGCGGTTGCCGTAGAACAGCGTGAAGCGCGAATGCGGCTCAAGCGAAAGCGCCGTCTTCATCAGCGACAGGATCGGCGTGATGCCCGAACCGCCGGCAAACGCGACGTATTCGTTGCGCGCCTCGGCGTCGAAATTCCAGCAGAAGCTGCCGTGCGGCGCCATGACCTCAAGCTCGTCACCCGGCTTGAGCTCGGTATTGACCCAGCCAGAAAATACGCCGCCCACGATTTGCTTCACGCCAATTTTCAACACGCCTTCGCTCGGCGCCACGCACAGCGAATAGTTGCGCCGCACTTCCTCGCCGCCGATCTCGCGCCTGAAGGTGAGATGCTGGCCGGCGCGAAACTGAAACGTCTCGCGCAAATCTTCCGGCAATTCCAACCGTACCGACACGGCATCCGGCGTCTCGCGCTTTACTTCGGCCACGCGCAGTTTGTGAAAGTCGATGCTCATGTCAGTGGCACTTGAACCGGTCGAACGGCTCGGCGCACGCCTTGCACCGCCACAGCGCCTTGCACGGCGTCGAGCCAAAGCGGGAAATCTCTTCCGTATTGGACGAGCCGCAACGCGGGCATTCCGCGGCCTGCGCGTTCTTCAGCGACGCCGCGTTGGCGCCCTTCGGCGGTGGTGCGATGCCATAGGCGCGCAGCTTCTCGCGGCCTTCCTCCGTGATCCAGTCGGTGGTCCACGGCGGCGACAATGTCGTTATGATCGCGACGTCGCCAAAGCCATTGTTGTCCAACGCTGTGCGAATAGCTTGTTCGATCGCCAGCGTCGCCGGGCAACCGCTATAGGTGGGCGTAATGACGACGCGCCCTGCATCGATCGCGCGCACGATGCCGAGATCGAGCACGGAAACGCACGGAATCTCAGGATCGGGCACGTCAGCCAGAACACGTCGAACTTTGCCGGTGTCGGTGATGACAGCCACACCGCTCACCACGTCGCGCCTGGATAAGCGCGCTGCAGGAACTGCATCTCGCTCAGTAGATGGCCGAGATGTTCTGAGTGACGGCCTTTGCGTCCGCCAAGCACGGGCCGGCGCGAAGCCGGCCGCTCCAGCGCCGCGTCTGCTAGCACCGCATCGAGACGCTGGTCCCAGGCGGGTTTCAGAGCGGCTTTGTCCACGCCCAGCGCCGCGTCGGCCTCGTCGGCTTCGAACAACTCATCCGCGAAGCGCCACATCCAATCGAGCCCGGCGGTCATGCGCGCGCGGCTTTCGTCGGTGCCGTCGCCCAATCGGATCACCCAATCGCTCGCCAACGTTGCATGATAAGCGGTCTCCTTGACCGCTTTCGCCGCGATCGCCGCGAAGCGTTCGTGCTTAGAAACCGCTAATGCTGCGTAGAGCAATTCTTGATAGTGCGAGAACAGAAACAGGCGCGCGATGGTTTGCGCGAAGTCGCCGTTCGGCTGCTCAACCAGCAGGCAATTGGTGAAATCCATTACGTCGCGCTTGAACGCCAACGCGTCGGCGTCGCGGCTCTTGCCCTCAATCTCGCCGGCAAGCCCAAGAAAATGCGTCGCCTGGCCGATCTGATCCAGCGCAACATTCGCCAGCGACAAGTCCACTTCGAGCGCCGGCGCATGGCCACACCATTCGCTGAGGCGTTGGCCGCAAATGAGCGCATCGTCGCCGAGGCGCAGGGCGCAGACGGCGAGGGGGGGAAGCGCCTTCGCCATTAGATGTGCTTGATGTGGTCCGGTATCGAATAGAACGTCGGGGGGCGGTAAACCTTATCCTCAGCAGGTTCGAACAGCGCCGCCGCATCGCCCGGGTCGGACGCCGTGATCTGCGCTGAGGGCACGACCCACAGGCTCACGCCTTCCATGCGCCGCGTATAGGTGTCGCGCGCGTGCTCGATGGCCATTTTTGCGTCGGCCGCATGCACGCTGCCGACATGGCGGTGGCCGAGGCCGCCTTTGCCGCGAACGAACACTTCCCAGAGCGGCCATTCCTTGCTCGGTTCGCTCATTGCATCACTCCGCTGCGATCTTCGCGTTCGCCCGCTTCTCGGCGTGCACGCGCGCCGCTTCGCGCACCCAAGCGCCGTCGTCCCATGCCTTTTGCCGCGCTTGCATGCGCTCCTTGGCGACCGGGCCTTCGCCTTTCACGACCGCCCAGAATTCTTCCCAATCGACTTCGCCGAAATCGTAGGCGCCGCGCTCTTCGTTCCACTTGAGCGCGGGGTCCGGCACTTTGAGGCCGATCGCTTCGGCCTGCGGCACTGTGATGTCGACGAATTTCTGGCGCAGCTCGTCATTGGTGTCGCGCTTGATACGCCAGCGCATGCTCTGTTCGGTGTTCGGCGACTTATCGTCCGGCGGGCCGAACATCATCAGCGAGGGCCACCACCAGCGATCGAGCGCATCCTGCGCCATCGCTTTTTGCTCGGGCGTACCGTTCGCCAGATGCATCATGATCTCGTAGCCCTGGCGCTGGTGGAAGCTCTCTTCCTTGCAGATGCGCACCATCGCGCGCGCATAAGGCCCGTACGAGGTACGCTGCAGCGGCACCTGGTTCATGATCGCCGCGCCGTCGACCAGCCAGCCGATGGCGCCGATATCGGCCCAGGTCAGGGTCGGGTAATTGAAGATGGTCGAATATTTGGCTTTGCCCGAATGCAACGCCTCGATCATCTCTTCGCGCGACGTGCCCAACGTCTCCGCCGCCGCGTAGAGATAAAGCCCGTGGCCGCCTTCGTCCTGCACCTTGGCCAGCAGGATCGCCTTGCGGCGCAGGTTCGGCGCGCGGGTGATCCAATTGCCTTCCGGCAGCATACCGACGATTTCGCTATGCGCGTGTTGCGACATCTG
>CALBSY010000133.1 GCA_937967725.1 uncultured Alphaproteobacteria bacterium
GATGTCGCGGTCAAGGATATCGTTGTAGGTGCAGCCGGCGCCGCGCATGGCGATAGCGCCGATCAAAAACGCCGCTGCGTAGCCCAAATCCTCCCAATAGAAGCCGTACCCGGTGCGCGCGACGGCGAGGCCCATCCAGCATGGCAAGAGCAACAATCGCCAGCCGATCGGCCGGTCGAGCCGCGAGAGCTGTGCGTACGGTTTCCACGCCGCCGGCAACCCGTCGGTCCAATGTTGCTTCAACGCATCGGCGGGTTTCAAATCAGTCACGTCGCGGTGATGGGCGCGGCTTTTGCTTTACGCAAGGCGGCAAGAGGCGTATCTCAGCGCTCCTTCGATAAGGAGCAACGCTAGATGGTCGCTGTTAGAACCCGCTACTAAAGCGCTCGGCGCCGCGAACGGACGCCGAAGAGCCAAGGCAGGCGCTACGCCGCTTTCGCCCTAAATCCCCAATCCGTTTGGGGAATCCGTATCGCCGAGCCGCGCTGTGGGCCGACCTCGCGTTTCGCTTCCAGCTTCTCGTTCCCATCTAAGCCGCAACGCCGCTTTCGCGCGGCCGCGCGCAATTCATCGGTGCTCTCATGAGCGACGCGTACGATTTCGACGACGAGTCCGAACGCGGCCAGCGCAAGGCGAGCTTGCGCCAGGTGGCCGCGTTCATGTGGAAACACTGGGCCAAACAGCCGCTGAAGCTGGCGCTGTTCGGCGCCTTCTTCGGTTTGGCCGTGGCGGCGGACCTCGCGTTCCCGTTCGCCTCCGCGCATCTGGTTGAGGCTCTGACCGCGGGGCCAACCCAAGAGGGCGCACGCGCCGCCGCGGCGGGATACGGACTCGTGGCGCTGCTCGCGTTTGTCTTTTATGTCTCGCGTAATATCGGCGTGCGCTTCTGGATTCCGTTCGCGTCCAACAACATGGAGCGTATCGTCACCGATGGCTTCCGCGACGTGCAACGCTTCTCCGCGGACTGGCATGCCGATAACTTCGCCGGCGCCACCGTGCGGCGCGTGTCGCGGGCGATGAACGCCTACGACATCATCTCCGACACGCTGGTCTGGTACATGTTGCCCGCCGGCGCGGTGCTGCTTGGCGTCACCGTGCTAACGTTCGTGCAATGGCCGGTGATCGGCCTGTTCACGGGCGGCGCGATCACAGCGTTCCTGCTCACCGCCTATCTGATGGGCCGGTTTTACATCGCCGAGCCGCTGCGGCGCTACATCAAGGCTGACACTGCAATCGGCGCCTCGCTCGCCGACGCCGTGACATCCAACGCCACGGTGAAGGCGTTCGGCGCGGAATCGCGTGAACAAGAACGCTTCAATGCAGTCGTCGGCCACTGGCGCCAGGAAGCAAACCGCACCTGGTATCGCTCGACGGACTCGTGGGTGATCCAGAACATGCTGCTGTTCGTGCTGCAGGCCGGCTTGCTTGGGCTTGTGCTGCTCGAATGGAGCCGCGGCCAGGCGACGGCGGGCGATGCGGTTTTCGCCATCACGGCGTTCCTGCTGGTGTCGGGCTATCTGCGCACGCTCGGCGAGAACGTACAGAACCTGCAGAAGGGCATCGCCGATCTCGAGGACGTCGTGGCCTACGCTGCGGAGAAAGCCGACGTTGTGGATCGCCCGAGCGCCAAAACGTTTGCGCCCGGCGCGGGCCACATTGTGTTCGACGAGGTGTCGTTTGGGTACAAGAACGCAGCCGAAGCGCTCTACAGCGACTTCTCGCTGGAGATCGCGCCGGGCGAGACGGTTGCGCTCGTTGGACCCACCGGCTCAGGGAAGACCACGTTCGTAAAATTGGTGCAGCGTCTCTACGACATCGACGCGGGCGCTATCCGCATCGACGGGCAGGATGTGCGTGCGGTGACGCAGGCGAGCCTGCGCCGCTCGATCGCGCTGGTGCCGCAGGATCCCGCATTGTTTCACCGGTCATTGCGCGAGAATATCGCCTACGCCGAGCCCGGCGCTTCGATGGATGAAGTGATTGCCTGCGCCAGACGCGCGCGGGCGCACGATTTCATCGAGAAGCTCCCGTTCGGCTATGACACCGAAGTTGGCGAGCGTGGCGTGAAACTGTCCGGCGGCGAACGCCAACGCGTCGCGCTGGCGCGCGCCTTCCTGGCCGATGCGCCGATCCTGATCTTGGATGAAGCAACCTCGTCGCTCGACGTGGCGACGGAGCGCGAAGTGCAGGCGGCAATGGCGGAGTTGAAGCAGGGGCGCACCACGATCGTCATTGCCCACCGGCTCTCGACCATCCGCGAAGCCGACCGCATTTTGGTGTTCAACCAAGGCCGCATCGTCGAGCAGGGCAAGCACGCCGAGCTGATCGACGCGCGCGGGCTCTATGCGCGGCTCAACGCGATGTCACGAGGCGACCTGCTGACGGACGAAGCAGCTTAATTACCAGCCGGCGGTTCCGTCGCGTCGAACATGACGATTGTCAGCAGTGCGGTGAGTGCGAGCAGGATCCAGCTCCAGAAGCGCACCGGGATGAAGAAGAGGTCGCCGGCGTTCGCTCCGAATTCGAAGCGTTCGCCGGTGGCTTCGTCGATCAGCGTCCGGGCAGGGCGGCTTTCGCGCCATTTGGCGATGAGCGTCACAGCGAGGCTCGCGGCTACGCCGCAGATGAGAGAGCCTGCGGACATGGCCGGGCCGTACGCCAATCCGGCCGACGCCATCAGCGCGTCGCCGACAAGGACGCTGCCGACCAACGCAGCGAAAGCCAGCGCCGCGACGGCGATGCCCCAACCTGACCACATGCACCCGCTCTCCCCGCCGGCACGCTCCGCCGGGGCGGTGCGGCTGTCAACTCAGTACGCGCAGGCTTCGAACACGCGGCGCACATCGCCGCCCCATTCGGTTTTGTAGCGTTCGATCAGGCGCTCGGCTGGTGTGACGCCGGTGGCGGCGATGTCGTCCAATTCGGTGAGGAAGTGGGTTTCATCCTCGCCCGAAT
>CALBSY010000134.1 GCA_937967725.1 uncultured Alphaproteobacteria bacterium
CCCCGACGATCCAGCGGTTCACCGCCTGTTGCGGGCTGCGCGGATCGTATTCGTCCCAGACCGCGCATTCGTTCATCTGCGCAAAGCGCGCGGCGTTCCAGAGCTTGGTGCCGAAATTGCGATAGCCTTCGATGCGCTGCTCGCTGAGCTTGATGTCGCGTCCCTGCGCGGCCATCGCCGCCAGCGTGAAGCGCAGCGCGTCGGCGCCGTATTTGTCGATCAAGTCCAGCGGGTCCATCGTGTTGCCCTTGGACTTCGACATTTTCGCGCCCTTGGCGTCACGCACCAACGCATGGATGTAGACCTCGTCGAAAGGGACCTCCTTCATGAAGTGCAGGCCCATCATCATCATGCGCGCGACCCAGAAGAAGATGATGTCGTGCGCGGTGACGAGCGTGGAGGTCGGATAGAAGCGCTTCAGCTCCGGCGTTTTCTCCGGCCAACCCAGTGTTGAGAACGGCCACAGCGCTGAAGAGAACCACGTGTCCAGCA
This sequence comes from uncultured Alphaproteobacteria bacterium, assembly GCA_937967725.1. Taxonomy (GTDB): domain Bacteria; phylum Pseudomonadota; class Alphaproteobacteria; order Caulobacterales; family Aquidulcibacteraceae; genus Vitreimonas. The sequence continues at coordinate 493 of CALBSY010000134.1, forward strand.
CGTCCTCGTCTTGTTTCAGCGCCACTTCCTTGCCGTAGTGCTTGCGTGCGGCGCTCGTGGCGGCGCCTTCTTCCTCCTCAACGAACACCTGTCCGTCCGGCCCGTACCAAGCCGGGATGCGATGACCCCACCAAAGCTGGCGCGAGATGCACCATGGCTCGATGTTGCGCATCCATTGGAAGTAGGTCTTGGTCCAGCTCTCGGGAACGATCTTGGTTTTGCCGCTTTCGACGGCGGCGATCGGCTTCTTCGCCATCTCGGCGGCGTTCACGTACCACTGGTCTGTCAGCATCGGCTCGATGACGACGCCGGAGCGGTCACCGAACGGTTGCATGATCTTCTTGTCTTCGACCTTGATCAGCAGGCCCTGCGCCTCGATGTCGGCGACGACCTGCTTGCGCGCTTCGAAGCGATCGAGGCCGCGGTACTTCGCCGGGACATGCTCAGCGTCGGCCATGCGGCCCTTCGCGTCCATCAGCACGTAGAGCGGGATGTTGTGCGCGCGGGCGACCTTGTAGTCGTTGAAGTCGTGCGCGCCGGTGATCTTCACCGCGCCGGAGCCGAACTCCGGATCGGGGTATTCGTCGGTGATGACCGGGATGTAGCGATTGGCCAGCGGCAGCAGCACCTTCTTGCCGACGATGGGCGCGTAGCGCTTGTCGCTTGGGTGCACGGCGACGGCGCCGTCGCCCAGCATCGTCTCGGGCCGCGTTGTGGCGATGGAGATGTAGTCGCGCGTTTCCCACTCGGTGGGATTGCCTGCGTCGTCGTGCGCAATCGGAAACTGATAGGTCTCGCCATTTTCCAGCGGGTATTTGAAGTGCCAGAAGTGGCCGTTCACTTCGCGGTTTTCGACTTCCAGGTCGGAGATCGCCGTTTCGAAGTGCGGGTCCCAGTTCACCAGGCGTTTGTCTTTATAGATCAGCCCTTCCTTGTAGAGCTGCACGAACACTTTCAGCACCGCCGCCGACAAACCTTCGTCCATTGTAAAGCGCTCGCGCGACCAATCGCACGAGGCGCCGAGGCGGCGCAGCTGGTTGAGGATCATGCCGCCGGATTCTTCTTTCCACGCCCACACGCGCTTGATGAATTCTTCGCGGCCCAGCGAGCGGCGATCCTCGTTGGCGCCGGCCTGCGCCAGCTTGCGCTCCACCACCATTTGCGTGGCGATGCCGGCGTGGTCGGTGCCCGGCTGCCAGAGCACGCTCTTGCCCCGGAGGCGCTCAAACCGGATCAGCACGTCCTGCAGCGTGTTGTTGAGCGCGTGGCCAATATGCAGCGAGCCAGTGACGCTCGGCCTTGGGGTCAGCCTTCGGCTTGAAGGCGCCGGACGTTTCCCAGGCCGCGCTCCAGTGCGGCTCGACCTGTTTTGGATTGAATGTGGTCTCGATCATCTCGCTGCGTCAGTCTCGCGCCCGGCCTGCTGCGGGTGCGAAGGCTATAGCAGTGCGATGTCCCCGAACGGAAGCGCCCCGGCCTGGGCCGGGGCGCGTTTGTGTTTCGAGCTTAGCAGCGGTTAGCGCGCGAGGCGGGCGATGCGTTCGAGTTCGGCCTCGACGCGGGCCTCCACGATGGCTGGCAGGTTCCGATCGAGCCATTCCTTGAGCATCGGCTTCAGCAGTTCGCGCACAAAGCCCTCGACCGTCTGGTTAGGCGTATCGGCGATGCGCAGCGAGCCCGCGAGCTTCGCCAAGGCGCCAGCAGCTGCAGTCGTCGTTGGCGGCGAAAGCATGGAATCATTTGACGCAGTTGGGGGCGGCGCGGGCGCGGCCGCGGTCTGAGGCGCTGGCGGCTCGTACGCTTGGGATGCCAGC
>CALBSY010000135.1 GCA_937967725.1 uncultured Alphaproteobacteria bacterium
CTCAACGCGCGCGTCCCACGCCTCCAGGCGCGGCCTCAGCTGCGCCAAGAACGCTAGCGGCTCGGGCGCCGGCGCATCGGGCGGGAGCGCGGCGCGCAAACTGGTTGTCTGTTGATCAAGTCCGTCGGGCGCAACGGCGAGGTTCACGCCAAACGCCAGCGCCGCCCAAGCGCCACCCGCGATTGCACCCGAATCCAGCATGATGCCAGCGGCCTTGGCGCCGTCGAGCAGCACATCGTTGGGCCATTTCAGCGTTGCACGTCCCGGCGCCACGATCTGATCAAGGGTTTCGGCGATCGCTACACCTGCCGCAAATCCCAGTAGCGCAATCTCGGCCGGCGCTCGCTGCGTGGCGAACAAATACGTCGCCATCAGATTGCCTTCGAGCGACGCCCAGGAGCGTCCGCGCCGTCCGCGACCCGCCGTCTGCACCTTGGCGACCAGCCATACCGGGCCCAGCTCGCCGCGCTCGGCGCGGCGGCGCGCCTCCAGCACCGTGGAGTCGATCTCGTCGAACTTCTCGACAGGCGCCGCGCCGTCGATCATCGCACTCGCTTTCGTCAGAACCACATCCGCACAGCGGCGTCGGCCCATCGCTCGATCGCGCCAAGCGCCAACACCAGGACGGGGAACGTCAGCGCCGCGGCGGCGGTCGCCGTTACCATGATGGCCCCAGACGCCGGCTGCAACTGTTCGGCCGGCGCGCTGAACCAGATCGAAGCCAGCAGGCGCAGATAGTACGCCGCGGCCACCACGGCTGCTAGCGCGCCAACCACCGCAAGCCAGACCAAGCCGGCGTCAACCGCCGCACTGAAAACCAGCAGCTTGCCGATAAAGCCGGCGAACGGCGGGATGCCGGCAATCGAAAACAACAGCATCGTGAACAACGTCGCCATCCACGGGCTGCGCTGCGCCATGCCGGCGAGATCGGCCACGGTCTCCGCAGCTTCGCCGTTGCGCCGCATGGCCAACATCAAGGCGAAGATGCCGATATTCGCGGGCAGATAGAGCGCCAGGTAGATTAGCGCCGAAGACGGTCCGTTCTCGGCGCCGCTGGCCAGCCCCATCAACGCGAAGCCCATATTACCGATGGATGAGTACGCCATCAGGCGTTTCAGATTGGTCTGCATCAGCGCCGCGACCGAACCCCAAACCATCGAGATCGCCGCTAACGCCGCCACCACCTGGCGCCAGTCGCCGACCGCGCCTGCGAAGGCGTCGTGAAGGACACGGGCGAACAGCGCCGTTGCCGCCACCTTGGGGGCGGTCTCGAAGAATGCGGTCACAGGCGTTGGCGCGCCTTCGTAGACATCCGGCGTCCACATATGGAACGGCGCCGCCGACATTTTGAAGCCGAGCGCACACAACATCAGCACCAAGCCGAAGATCAGCCCAAGCCCGCCGGCGCCCTCGCCGACCGCCGCGGCGATCGCGTCGAAACGGATGGAACCGGTAAAGCCATAGACGAACGAGGAACCGAACAGCAGCAAGCCTGAAGAAATGGCGCTGAGCACGAAGTACTTGAGCCCAGCCTCCGAGGAATTCGCATCGTCGCGCCGCCAAGCCGCGAGCACGTAGGCCGAGAGACTTTGAAGTTCGACGCCAACATAAAGGCTGATCAAATCCTGCGCCGAGACCATCACGAACATGCCAAGCACGGCCAGCACGATCAGCGCGGGAAACTCGAAGCGGCGTTCTTTGGTTTGCGAACAGTGATCTGCGCCAAGCACCAGGGTCGCCGCGGCGGAGAATGCAATCAACGCCTTGGCGAATACGCCAACGCCATCCACGATCAGCGCACACTGCAAGATCGCCACAGGCGCATAGGGCTGATCTGCGATGGCCAGCGCGCCAGCGCCCGCCAGCACTAGAACGCCGAGCCCGGAAAGCCAGCCAAATGCGCGCTCGCTCGACCACGCGCCGATCACGACAGCGATCAACGCGAACGCGGCGAGCAACAACTCCGGGCGGGCATAGGGCAGGCTCGCCGTGAGGTCCTGGATTGGCGACATCATGGTGCGGCTCCCGTCGCATAAGCGGCGGCAATCGCCTCAGCAGACGAACGCGTGAAATTCAGCACGTAGCCCGGCGCGAGCCCCATAACCAACGTGGCGATCACAAGGGGAATGAACGTGATCCATTCCCGAATGTCGAGATCGGCGATGCCATCGAGCTTCGGATTCTCGATCACTCCGAAAGCGACCTTGCGATAAAGCGTCAACGCGTAGGCGGCGGAGAATATCACGCCCAAGCAAGCGCCGGCAGCGACCCAGGCATTGACCTGGAACGTGCCGACCATAGTGAGAATCTCGCCGGGAAAACCAGAGGTGCCCGGCAATCCGACATTGCCCATGGTGAACAGCATGAAGATCGCCGCATACACCGGCATGCGATTCACTAGCCCGCCGTAAAACGCGATCTCGCGCGGGTGCATCCGATCGTACACAACGCCGACGCAAAGGAAGAGAGCGCCGGAAATAATGCCGTGCGACAGCATCTGGAAGATGGCGCCCTGGATGCCCTGCATAGTGCCAGAGAACACGCCCATGGTGACGAAGCCCATGTGCGCCACCGATGAGTAGGCGATCAGCTTCTTCATATCGAGTTGGCGGAAAGCGACCAGCGACGCCCAAACGATCGCGATCACCGAGAGCGCGAAGACGAGCGGCGTGAAGAAGTGCGACGCCTCCGGGAACATCGGCAGCGAGAAGCGCAAAAAGCCGTAACCACCCATCTTCAGAAGGATGGCCGCCAGCACCACCGACGCCGCCGTGGGCGCTTCCACGTGCGCGTCTGGCAGCCAGGTATGCACCGGCCACATCGGCATTTTCACCGCGAACGATGCGAAGAACGCCAGCCACAAGAAGAGTTGCAGGCTATACCCGAAACCCGTCGTCTGCGCGTAGGCAGTCAACTCCTCAATACTGGCGGTGCCGGCGATGGAGATCATCGCCACAATCGCCACCAGCATCAGCAGCGACCCCAATAGCGTATAGAGGAAGAATTTGAACGCAGCGTAGACGCGCCGCTCGCCGCCCCAGACGCCGATGAGAATGAACATCGGGATGAGGCCGGCTTCGAAGAACAGGTAGAAC
>CALBSY010000136.1 GCA_937967725.1 uncultured Alphaproteobacteria bacterium
CCCGACGGTTGTGCCGATGAACCGCAGGCGTCGCTCGGCGGAAAAACGCCGATGCAGGCGGCGAACACGCCGGCCACCGCGCCGATGCGCACGACAAGGCCGGACGCTTCGGTGATCCCCACGCGTTCCAAAGCGTGAAACCAGACGATGTCGATCGGCAGGTGGATCATGTAGAGCGCGTAGCTCGCCGCGCCGAGGAACACGAACACGCGTCCGCTCATCGGCGGGTCAATGCCGTGACGCGAGGTTTCGGCTAAGCCGTAGAGCAGGCCGGCGAGCCCGAACCAAACCAGGCCCTCCCACCAGCCGAGCGTCGTCACCGCGGCGATCCAACCGGCGGACGACAGTACGATCGGCCAGGCCCAGCTTTTCGGCGCTGCGTGTGCGCGGCCGAAATTGTAGAGCGCCACGCCGAGCAAGAACGACGGCAGGATCCGCAGCGCGCCGATCTGCGCGGTCATCTGCGAGAAATCCTGACCCACCCACGGCAGAACGCTGTGCAAATTGTCGAGCGCCGCGAACGCGGCGACGCATAGCGCCAGCGCGGCGGCCGCGAACAGCCCGGCGCGGCGCTGCGCCTTCAGCACTAGCGCCGCGACCAGCGGAAAGAGCAGATAGGCGGCCCATTCGGCGCTGATCGACCAGGACGGGAAGTTCCAGCCCACGGCGTCGGTCGTTCCCCAGGCGTGCACCATGAAGAGGTGTGCCGGCAGGTCGCTCCATTTGAACGCTTCGGGCGAGCCCACGCCCGCGCCCAAAGCCGACGCGCCCACGAACAGCACGACCATCGCGCCCAGCGCGGCGAGGTGCATCGGGTAAACCCGCGCGATGCGGTTCTTCAGGAAGCCGCCATAGCCGAACCGGCCGCCCTCCAGACTGGCCAGATAGACGTGCGCCAGGATGAAGCCGGAGAGGATGAAGAAGAGGTCCACGCCGAGATAGCCGTCCGCCACCAGCCCGGGGCGGCCCAGATCGAGGCCGAGGTGGTCCTGGAAATGGTACAACAGCACCCAGAACGCCGCGATAAACCGCAGCGAAGTCAGAGGTTTAAGGTCTTGGGGGTAGGCGAGCGGGGTCATCAGCGCTCGCCTGACGCAAGAAAAGGGCCGGCCTCGGGGCTTGTTATAACACGCGTTATAACTTAGATTGCGCCAGCCATGACCGACGAAACCAAGAAGCCCCCCACGCAAAAAGGCGTCTCCGACTCCGAACGGCACGACTTCGAGGCGCAAGCGCCGGCGAAGCCGGCCGGCCGCACACTCAAAGTGCGCAAGATCGGCAACTCGCTCGGCGTGGTCCTGCCCAAAGATGTGCTGGCGAAGCTGCGCGTCGGCGAGGGCGACGAACTCAGCGTCAGCGAAACGCCGGACGGCGTGGCGCTGCAGCTGCACGACGCCGAATTCCAAGAGCAGATAGAAGCCGCGCGGCGCGCGATGAAGCGCTACCGCAACGCCCTGCGTGAGTTGGCGAAATGAGCGCCGAGCCCAAGTGGCTCGGCGTCGACGCGGTCCTAGTCATGCACGAAGAGAGCCTCGCTGAGCATGGCGGCGGCGCCGGCGTGCGCGATCTCGGTTTGCTGGAGTCGGCGCTCGCCCGCCCGCGCAACGCATGGAGCTTCGGCCAGGACGATCTTGTCGCCTTGGGCGCGCTCTATGCGAGCGGCATCATGCGCAACCATCCGTTCGTCGACGGCAACAAACGCACCGGCTTTCTGGCGGCATATTCGTTCCTTTATGTGAACGGGGTCGAGATCGTCGCGGAGGAGGCAGAGGTCGTCGTGCAATGCTTGTCGCTCGCCGCCGGCGACATCGGCGAAGCCGAGTTCGCGGCGTGGCTGCGCGAGAACGTGGAGGCGCGCTGATGATGAACCGAAGAACCGTACTTGTAGGGGCCGCGCTCGGTGGCGTTGCCGGCTGTAACCAGTCGCGACCGCGAGACACGCACGCAGAGATAATCTGGGTGACGCTGTCGCCGACGCAGTCCGGTTACCAAGCGCTGCTGAACGACGAGTCGGTTGAGCCAGAGAACTTGGACGCGGCGGTTCTTGCGCTCGCTTTGGAAGCTAACCCTGGCTTCACCGAGCAAGAGGCGCGCGCGGAGGCACTCATTGCGATAAAGGCGGAACCCGACACGCCCGGCGATGCCGTGGCTGACGCCATGCGCCGGCTGAGATTCGAGCGAGTCGCGTTCATAGCTGAGGATCGGAGATCGTGAATTAGCGCAGCTTGTCCAAAAGCTTGGCCAGCGTTTCCGCCTCCGTGACGCTCAGCCTGTGTTCAATGGCGGTGCAGATGGCGGCGGCGTAGGCCGGCCACATGCGCGCGCGCAGCGACCTGCCGGCGCGGGTGAGCTTGAGCATTTGCCCGCGTGCGTCATCGGGGCAGTCCTCGCGCGCAACCAGCGCCTCGGCCTCCAGCCGGTCGATCAGGCGCGAGAGGTTGTAACGCGCCACCAGCAGCCTCTCGCCTAGGTCGCGCTGACGCACCGGCGCGCCTGCCCGCTCCAGCTCCCACAGCACGTCGTACCAGGCGAGCGGCGGGAATCCTGCCGCCTTCAGCTCCGCCTCGACCCGGTCGAGCAAGTGCGGCCCAACCCGAAGAAGTGCGATCCAAGCCCTTTCGGCGGCTTTCGACACTTGTTGCAATTGCAACGCCTCCTACATCTGTTGCGTATGCAACAAAAGGCGCGTTGTTCGCGCCGTCAAGGAGAGAACCATGAAGACAATCGAAAGAGGCGCACTGCAGCAGGCTCTGGCCGATGGCGAGACGCTGAAATTGTTGGAGGCGTTGCCGCCGAAATATTTCAATCAAGGCCATCTGCCCGGCGCCAGACAGCTCGACCACGCGAACGCCGCTTTCCACGCCGAGCGCCTGAAGCTGGCCAAGGATGACCGCATCGTCGTCTATTGCGCGAGCGACACCTGCGCCAACTCGCACCATGCCGCCGAGGCGCTCAGCGCGGCCGGGTTCAGCAACGTAGCCGTCTATGTCGGCGGCAAGCAGGACTGGACCGAAGCCGGCCTCGCGCTCGAAGGCGCGCGGACGCTCGGCTAGGTCACGGCCACTTCGTATGCTCCGCTCGCCGCCGGCGAGATCGGCGAAGCGGAGTTCGCGGCGTGGCTGCGCGAGAACGTGGAGGCGCGCTGAGCCGCGCCCGGTCCATAGCGAGCGGCGGCGTGCCGCATTTGCTTTCGCGGCACAAGCGTCATGCTCGCGATGGAGCGTACCCCATGAGCCTTCCTGATCTGGCGCTAATAGCCGCCGGTGTGCTTGGCGCCGGCGTCGCCGTGATACACGGCGTAGTGATGCAGCGTTACATCGTGCGCCCAATCGAGCAAGGGTTCGGGTCCGGCGCGCACATGAACGTCGCCGCGCAGCGGCTGACGCCGATCCTGCTCCATCTCACTACACTCTATTGGTTCGCCGGGGGGCTCGCGCTCATCGCAGCAGCGCTCTGGTTCGACGACAGCGCCAAACTGGCCACCGCCGGTTGCGTCGCGGCTATCTACTTGCCGGCGGCGATCGGAAATTTATGGGGCACGCGCGCGGGCCATCCCGGCTGGATACTCTATGGAGTGTCGGTGGCGCTGATCGGGTACGGCGTGTTCGCCTGAGCCAGCCGGCTTAAGGCCATTTCGCCACCGGCGGCATGCTTGAGAGAATGCTCTCCACATTCCCGCCGGTCTTCAGCCCGAACGTGGTGCCGCGATCGTAGAGCAGGTTGAATTCCACGTAGCGGCCGCGCTGGATCAATTGCTCTTCGCGGTCGGCTTCGCTCCACGCCGTGTGCATGTATTTGCGCAGCAGCGGCGGATACGCCGCAAGGAACGCGCGCCCGACCTCCTGCGTGAACGCGAAGTCGCGCTCCCAGTCGCCCGAATTGTGATGATCGTAAAAGATGCCGCTGACGCCGCGGGGTTCGCCGCGATGCGGCAGCCAGAAATACTCGTCCGCCCACTTCTTGTATTTCGCATAGAGCCCTGTTTCGTGCGCTTCGCACGCGACGCGATAAGCCGCGTGAAACGCCTGCGCATCTTCGCTTGTCTCGTCGCGCTGATAGGCTTGCGTTGGGTTCAGATCGCCGCCGCCGCCGAACCACGCTTGCGTCGTCACGATGTGGCGCGTGTTCATGTGCGCGGCAGGGCAGTGTGGATTGCGCATGTGCGCGATCAGCGAAACGCCGCTCGCCCAGAAGCGCGGATCTTCAGCCGCGCCCGGGACCTGCTTGGCGAAGTCCGGGCTGAACGCGCCGTACACCGTTGATACATGCACGCCGACCTTCTCGAAGAAGCGCCCGCGCATCAGCCCGGCGACGCCTCCGCCCTGATCCTCCGCGCCGTCGCCGCGCCGCCACGGCGTGCGCACGAACCGCCCCGCAGCGCCGGGATAGAGCTCGGCCGGCG
>CALBSY010000137.1 GCA_937967725.1 uncultured Alphaproteobacteria bacterium
GAGCAGGAGCTGACGATCTGATGGCGATCCGCGTCACTCTCGACCGCATCCTGCTCGAACGGCGTATGTCGCTGACGGACCTCAGCGAGAAAGTCGGCGTCACGCTCGCCAATCTCTCGATCCTGAAGACCGGCAAAGCCAAGGCAATCCGGTTTTCGACACTCAACGCGCTCTGCCGCGTGCTCGAATGCCAGCCCGGCGAGCTTTTGAGCTTCGAGCCGAGTGAAGACGACGCTCAACTCGAAAAGGCCGACGCCGCGGCTGACTAATCAACGGAAGACATACGGCCAGAAGGTGATCGCGCCGATCGCTGCTGCGCCGACCACGCAAATCAACACCGCGCTGGCGGCGATATCCTTGGAGCGCTGCACCGAGACATGGAACTCCGGCTGCACGACGTCGCACAGATGTTCGAACGCCGTGTTCACAGCCTCGGCGACCCATACCAGCACTATGGCTGCGATGATCCAGCGCCAATCGTCGGCGACAATCTTGAGTCCTACGCCGGCCGCGATCACCAGGATCGTCGCTATGAGGTGCGGCCACGCATTGTGCTGTGTCCGCAGCATGTAGACAAAGCCGGCAATGGCGAAGCGGAAACTCCTCAGCCGCGCAACGACCGAAAAGCGCATCGCCCTACCCTGCCGCGCGTAATTGCGCTTCGAACAGGCGCGCGCAACCCAGTTTCGCTAGCCGGATTAGTTCAGCGAACTCTTCGTCTGAAAACGGCCGTTGCTCGCCGGTGGCTTGGACTTCAATCATGCGGCCATCGCCCGAAAGAATGAAGTTGGCGTCCACCTCCGCGGAAGAATCTTCTGCGTAGTCGAGGTCAAGCACGGGCGCAGTCTCGAACACACCGCACGAAATCGCCGCCACCTGACCGGTGACCGGGTTCGCCTTCAGCACCTTTTCATCCACGAGATACTTGCACGCTTTCGCCAACGCGACCCAGGCTCCGGTGATCGCAGCCGTGCGCGTGCCGCCATCGGCTTGAATCACGTCGCAATCGAGCGTGATGGTGCGATCGCCAAGGGCTTTGAGATCCACTACCGAACGCAATGATCGGCCGATTAGCCGCTGGATTTCCTGCGTGCGGCCGGATTGCTTGCCCTGCGCCGCCTCGCGCCGGCCGCGCGTATGTGTGGCGCGGGGTAGCATGCCATATTCGCCAGTCACCCAGCCGCGCCCCTGTCCTTTGAGCCAGCCAGGGACGCCGTCTTCCACGCTTGCGGTGCAAAGCACGTGCGTTTGTCCGAACTTGGCCAAGCATGAGCCTTCGGCGTAACGCGAAACTGCGGTTTCGAGTGCGATCTCGCGCAACTGGTCAGGTGCGCGGCCAGAGGGACGCATGAAGACTCCTTTTCCGCTTGTTGGCCGATTGCCCGCCCTGCGTCCAGGGCCGCTTGCGCGTCCCGCGTCCGGCGTTACCTAGAGCGCAATGGCGCAACCGCCCACCACCGACCTCTCATCGCTCGACGCGCGCGCGAGGGAGATTTTCCGCGAGATCGTCGAGAGCTATCTCGCGACTGGCGAACCCGTCGGCTCACGCACGCTGTCACGTCTCGGCGGCGTGACGCTCTCCCCCGCGTCGATCCGCAACACAATGGCGGACCTCGTCGGGCTGGGCTTGCTGGAGGCGCCGCACGCCATGGCCGGGCGGCTGCCGACACAGCTCGGCTTGCGCTTCTTTGTCGACAGCTTGCTGCAGCTTGGCGACGTTCCCGACGAAGAGCGGCGTGAGATCGACACACGCATCCGCGACGCCGGCACCAATCCGCAGGATGTGCTCGGCGCAGCGTCCGAGCTGTTGTCCGGCTTGGCCGGCGGTGCCGGACTTGTGGTCACGCCCGAGCGCGAGGCGCCCGTACGCCATGCCGAGATCGTCTCAATCGGCCCCGGCCAAGCACTGCTCGTTCTGGTGTTTGAAGATAACCAGGTCGAGAACCGCATCCTCAACACGCCGCCCGATCTGCCGGCCAGCGCGCTGGTGGAAGCCGCGAACTATTTGAATGCGCGCTTCAAGGGCAAAACCTTGAACGAGGCGCGCGCCGCCGCAGGCGAAGAGCTGGCACAAGACCGGGCCGCGCTCGATCAGGCGGCGGCTAAGCTGGTCGAAAGCGGGCTGGCGGAGTGGTCGGGCGAGGACCCCACGCACGGCCGCGCATTGATCGTGCGCGGGCGCGGGAACCTGTTGCAGGATCAGCAGGCTATCGCCGATCTGGAACGCGCACGGCGTTTGTTTGACGATCTGGAAAAGACGCGGGAATTGATCCAGGTGCTCGATCTCGCCAAATCCGGGGACGCGGTGCGGGTATTCATCGGTTCGGAGAACCCGTTATTTTCGTTGTCGGGGTCGAGTCTGATCGTGGCGCCCTATATGAACGCCGAACGGCGTGTCGTCGGGGCGCTGGGCGTTATAGGCCCTACCCGTCTCAACTACGCCCGCGTGATACCGGTGGTGGACTACACTGCGCGCGTCGTCGGCCGGGTGCTCGACGGCCGCGGGCAGGACCGCTGAGCAACGAGGAATGGAATGACGGAAGAAGACAAGACACAGCCAGATCAGACGCCGGAGAACGTCGCATCGCCCGACACAACGCCCGATTCGGCGGCGTTCGAAGCCGAGTTGGCCAAGGTGCGTGATGAGTTGCTGCGCGCACTGGCGGAGGTTGAGAACACGCGGCGCCGCGCCGACCGTCAGGCCCAGGAGGCGCGTGTTTACGCCATTGATCGCTTCGCCGCCGAGCTCCTGCCGGTCGCCGACACGCTGGCGCGCGCCATCGCTGCGGCGCCGCGCGAGGACACCGACGAAGGCTTTCGTAATCTTCTCACCGGGGTCGAACTGACCGAGCGGATGTTGCTCGAAGCATTCGCACGGCATGGGCTGCGGCGCGTCGGCGAGAAAGGTGAAGCGTTCGACCCCAACCTGCACCAAGCGGTAGCACAGGCGCCATCGGATCAACCGGCGGGTAAGATCGCCGAGGTCATGCAGCCTGGCTACGTGCTTGGCGAGCGAACGCTACGCGCCGCCATGGTCATGGTGTCGGCCGGTCCGGCGAGCGCATCCGGCGGCGGCGACGCCCGCAACGTCGACATCAAGGTTTAGGCAGCCATCCAAGCCGCACGTGCGGCTATGCGGCGCGATTGCCGGTTTCCGCCCGATTCCGGCTTTACCCCGAACATGAATGATCGTTAACCATAGCGACGAGCGGCGTTCGTCGTGATCAAACACCCGCTCGATTCGAGGGAGGCGGGAATGCGGGGAAGACTGTTTTTCGGCGCGGCGACAGCGGCGCTCATGATGTTTGCTCCAGCTTGGGGCCAAGACGCCGACCCGCCGGGCGATAACACGACTCAAGCCCAGTTTACCGGCTCGCTCGAGGGCGAGATTTCACCCGCCGGGGATGTTGACCGCTACCGCATGCGCGTCGAGCAAGGGCTTCGCTACAGCTTCACACTGGACGGCGTCGCTGATGCGGAAGGCAACGCGCTGGATCCGATGCTCGCCATCTACGACGGCGAAGGCAATCAGCTCGCCTTCAATGACGACGCCGGCGGCACGCTGAACTCAGCGCTGCAATTCGCCCCGCAACAAAGCGGTGACGTTTTCGTCGAAGCGCGCGCCTTTAGCGAACAAGGCACAGGACCGTACCGTCTGGCTGCGACATCGGCGCCGATTCCGCCGGATGACGCAGGCAACGACGCCGGCACACGCGCGAGCGTCAGTGTGGGCCGCGCCGTCACCGGTGCGCTGGAGTACGAGGGCGACACGGATTGGTATCGTCTCAACGTGCGCAGCGGACGCCGCTATCGTATTGCGCTCGCCGGCACAGAAGGCGCTGAAACGCCGCTCGGCGATCCATACCTGCGCGTCCTCAGCCGCGATGGTGAGGAGCTAGCCGTCAACGACGACAGCGAAGGCTCACTCAACTCCATGTTGGATTTCGTGCCACAACGTTCGGGCCAGGTATTCGTCGAAGCACGCGCCTACGCGGATGCATATGCCGGAAGCTACACGCTGAGCATCAACGAAGAGCGGCTGCCAACGGATAATTACTCCGCCGACCGCAGCACCCGCGGCCGCATCAATGTCGGGCAAAGTGTCGAGAGCTCGCTCGACTTTCCCAACGATCGCGATTGGTTCCGCGTGCGCCTGGAGCAAGGCGAATCCTACCGCTTCACATTGAACGGGTCAGGCGGCTCGGCGTTAGGCGATCCGTTGCTTCGGCTTTATGGCCCGAACGGGGACGAGCTGGCCATGGACGACGATGGCGGCGGCGGACTCAACTCGCACCTTGAATACACCGCGTCCTCAACCGGTAACTATTACCTTGAAGCGCGCGGTTTCAGCGACGAAGCCACGGGCGGCTACACGCTGGCTGCACTCGCCGGCGACATTCCCGCTGACGCGTCCACCGACGTGACGCTCAGCGCCGACGGCGACTACCGCATGGGTGTACTGGCGCCCGCAGGCGACCGCGACTGGTACCGCGTCGATTTGGCCGAAGGCCAAGGCGTCCGCATCAGCCTCAGCGGCGATGAAACCGCGGACGCGCTCGGCGATCCGTATCTCGTCATCTATGGCCCGGATGGCGGCGAAGTCGCGCGCGACGATGACGGCGGTGAAGGTTTAAACTCGTGGCTTGAGTATCAAGCGGCGACGGGCGGCGCGCACTTTATCGAAGTACGCGGCTTCGTCGATGATGCATCTGGCCGCTACGCCCTCTCGCTCGCGCCCGGAGAAATCGGCGACTCGGCGGAGTCCGCGGAATTTCTTGTCGCTGGCGGCCACGGCCGCATGGGCACGCTCGGCGCGCCCGGCGATGTCGATTGGTTTGGCGTTGAGTTGATTGAAGGCCGGCCGTATCGCTTCAATCTAATGGGCGGCGAAGACGGCCTCCCCGATCCCCTGCTCACGCTTTACGACTCCGAGGGTAATCAGGTCGCCATGGACGACGACGGCGGCTGGGGACTGAATTCGTATCTCAGTTACGTTTCGGTCGCGGGCGGCACGTACTACGCGGCCGTCTCCGCGTTCGGGGACAGTGGAACGGGGCGCTATTGGCTCGCCGTCTCCGATACCGACGTGCCGGGAAACATCAATACCGATGAGATCCTTGATGCTTCGAGCGCCGACGACCGCGTCAGTCGCATCGATATGCCCGGCGATCTCGATTACTATCATGTCGAACTTGAAGCCGGCGCGCGCTACACGATCGAATTACGCGGCCATGGCGACAACGCCCTCGCCGATCCGTTCCTCTCCATCATGGACACCAGCAATGCGCGCGTGGCCTCCGACGACGATAGCGGTCCAGGCCTCGATTCCCGCCTGAGTTTTAGGCCGGAGCAGAGCGGCACATACTACATCCAGGCGAGCGGCCTTGGCGGCTCGACCGGTTGGTATCAGGTTTCGATCGTGCGCCAGTAGGCAGAACGCTGAGGGGACGCACGCGGGCGGCGGCGCCGGACAAGGGCGCCGCCGCTTTTGTTTGCGCGTTCGTCATCCCCTGTCAGCCGACGCCATACGCGCGAAACCACGCCAGCGCTCGCGACCAACCATCGGCTGCTGCTTCCGCGTCGTAACTCTCGCGATAATCGGCATGGAAGCCATGTTGTGCGCCCGGATAGACAACGATCTCTGAGCCGGAAGGATTTCCCGTGGCGGCAAGCGCATTGCGCATCTGCTCAACTGTCTCCACTGGAATGCCGCGATCCTCGGCCGCATAGAGCCCAAGCACCGGCGTTTGCAGATCGCCCGCGATGTCGACAGGCCACGGACGATCGGGGTCGTTGGTAGGCGGCGTTTCAGGACGCGCCAGCCGGCCGTACCAGGCGACGCCGGCTTTGATCGCGTCGAAGCGCGCCGCCGCCATCCATGTGACCGCGCCGCCCCAGCAGAAACCGGTGACGCCAATTGCGTCGCCGTCGACGACCTGCTGCGCCCCCAGCCAAGTCACAGCGCCTTGCGTATCGAGCATCACTTGCTCGTAGGTGGCCGTGTTCACGATCTCGCGGATGGCGGCGAAATCGGTCAGCGGCGCGGGATCACCAGCGCGATCGAAGTAGTCTGGCGCGATAGCGACATATCCCTCGCGCGCAAACCGGCGGCAGACATCTTTGATATATTCGTGGACGCCGAAAATCTCATTGACGACAATGATGCTTGCGCGCCGCTCGCGACCGCTGGGCGTGGAACCTATGCAGGTAGGGGATTGGGGCCGGCTCCATTGATATGCACGTCTTCGACAATCAACTCGGTGCTCGGTGTGGTCACAGGACTGGCGCATGAGGACAGCGCCGCGGGCGCATAGCCGGCAAAGAACAGAGACGCGGCAATGCTGCGTCGCGTCGGATCGAAATTTCCACTGGGCGTGTCCAGCCGCATCGGCGTCCTCCCTCACGTGCTGCTTGCGGCAAATCTGGTTCGGGTACAGGCTCAGGGCCAGAGCAAATCGTCGGG
>CALBSY010000138.1 GCA_937967725.1 uncultured Alphaproteobacteria bacterium
TCAGTGGAAGAGTGCTTGGGACGCGGCGTGTGACGCGGCATTGGAGGCGCTGCCCGCGCCGAGCGGAGGCACACGCGCGCAATATAAGGCGCTGACGGAACCGACACAGGCGCCAAAGCGACATGCGCTCGCCCGTGAAGGGGGCGAGCCGACCGCGCTGATCTCGCTGCGGCGTCGCGGCAACTTCTGGGAGCCGGTGACCTACCAAGCGTTGCCCGGCGTGATCGCACCCGCAGCTGAGGCCGCCGCGCTCGGGCGTGCGCTCAACGCGCTTGGCCTTGAAGTAAGGATCGATGCGGGTCTCGAAGTGGTTCCCGCTGAGCTCGCCCCAAGTTTTCACTATCCATATGCGGTCTATCAAGTCGACCTTGGGGGCGAGTACGTAGCGCACTGGAAAAAGCGCAACCAAAAACATTTGGGGGCGGTGCGACGCGCGCGTCAGCGCTGCGAAGGGGCTGTGCACCGTCTGAACGGACCGGGGGATCTCGAATGGATCGTGGATCAATGGCGGCAAAACTGGGCTGACGATCCTTCGGATGAGATCGTCGCCGCTCCCGACCGGACGCGGTTTTGGTCGGCGCTTGCAGCATCCGAGCCGACCGAGAATGACTGGCGCGTGACGACGCTGACGCTGCTCTCCGAAGGCGAACGCGCCGCCGGGACGGTTTTGCTCTCACGCGGCGAGGTCGTTTCATTCCAATGCACGGCGCGCAATCCGGCGTTCGACAAGCTGAGCGCCGGCACGCGCGTGCTCGATCTCGCAATCGAGTGGTCGGCGCAAAATGGCTTCAAGTGCTTCGATCTTGGGGGCGGCGATTTTAAGAAAGGCTGGGGCAAGGCAAGCGCCGAACGCTATGGCGCGCTGTTTCGCCCGAAGCTGATGAGCATGCTGTACAAGGCAGGCCCAATATGAGGAGCGGCGCAAGCTAAGGCGCGAAGGCTGGCGCCGAAGTCAGCCGCGGTCACGCGGTTCGTGTCGCAGCTTGAGCCGTCGCGGCAGCAGGGAAAAGGCTAGACCCGCGCGGGTGTCTTGAGCCAAAAAACGGACAGCATGATGCAAGCGCTCAAACGATTGGTGCGAGAGTCGACAGGGCTGGAACGCCGCCACGTCGAAGCCGCGCGCATGTACGCCGAGCGTCACCTGCTGGCGCTCTCGCCGCGCCGACGCGCGCGTGAACGCGGTCGTATTCTATGCTTCCACTCTGTCGGGCAGCCGGAATTCGGCGTTAACGACGTTCCGCCCGAGCGCTTCCGGCGCCACATAGAATTGGCGCTGTCGCTGGGCTATCGTTTCGTGGCGCCGTCGAAAATTGCGCGAGACGGCGGCGAACCGATGGATCTCGCGGTCAGCTTCGACGATGCGCTGAAGAGTGTGCTGACTGAAGCCGATCCGATCCTGCGCGAACACCACATTCCGTACTCGGTGTTCGCCGTCTCCGAATGGAGCGACCAGGGCCAGGACTGGCAGAAGGAAAAGGTGCTGAGCTGGGACGAACTTGGGCGTATGCGCGAGGCGGGCGTCGAAGTCGGCAGCCATTCGGCGACGCACCGCAATTTTGGTTGTATCGACGAAGTCCGTGCACGTCGCGAATTCGAGCAGTCGCGCAAAACCATGCAGGCTCGGCTCGGCTATGCCACGGACATTTTTGCCATACCGTTCGGACAGTCCCGCAATTGGAACGAAACCGCTGACCGCGCTGCCCGCGAGAGTGGCTTCACGACCATCTATGCCCAGGCGGAAGACACGCGCCCGCCCAACACAATCCCGCGCACGTTCGTCACCAAACTAGACGACGACCGCATCTTCAGGGCGTTGCTCCGCGGCGCTTACGATCGCTGGGAGGAGTGGACGTGGATGTATTGAAGCGCCGGGTTTCTGTCGTGGTTCCCACACGCAATCGTCCGGCGTTGTTACGCCAGGCGCTGGCGAGCATTCGCGCTCTGGAGGCGGAGGATCTGACGTTCGAGATTCTGGTTGGCGACAATGGCGGCGATCCAGAGACGCCCCGCGTGGCCGCTGAGTTCAACGCGATCCACATTCCCGTTGCACAGAACGGCGCCGGCGCGGCGCGCAATGCCGGGCTAGAGGCCGCGACGGGCGAATTCATCGCCTTTCTGGACGATGATGACGTTTGGCTGCCATCGCATGTGCGCCCGCACTTGGCGCTGATGGAATCCGATCCAGAACTCGACGGCGTGCTGGCGCAGGTTATGGCGGTCGATCAGGATTTGAATGAGATCGCCGGGCCATGGCCGTGGCGCGCACAACCGCGAGACGACGCGTTGGTGCGCGCGATGCTGAGCGGATATTACCCGCAGATCGGCGCAACCGTCGTGCGCGCGCGTGTGCGGGAGACGGTCGGCCTGTTCGATGTCGCTTTGCTGGGCGATCAGGATTGGGACTGGCAAATCCGTGTCGCGCGGCTACGCAAGCTGGCGTTCACCGAGACGCCGTGCGTGCTGTTCAGGCAGCGCCCGCCTGGCTCCTACGACGCGCTGCGTTTGCGCCGGCTTGGGTTCGGCCGCCGCGTCTTCCTACGCCATGCGCTGGCGGAGTGGCGCATGTGGGGATCACCGAGGGCGTTCACGCAGGCCTACCGCGATGTGATGTGGCAATATTACGAGTACTTCGTCGCCGCGGCGGCGGAGCGCGCGGATGGCGCGCGGCGCGGCGGCATCTCGCGC
>CALBSY010000139.1 GCA_937967725.1 uncultured Alphaproteobacteria bacterium
CATGACGGCGAGATCGAAGGTCCGGAAATCCTGGCCGTGCTGCTTGAGGCGCTAGGTCATATCTGGGAAAACCGGCCTGTTGTGGATGGCGTCCCGCTCGGCGATTGCTGGCAGGTTGCCGGATTCGGCTACGTGCCGCTGCATAAGCTCTCACAATGGCTGGCCTATTCGCTGATCGAACCGCTCGAAAACGCCGGGGTGCGCGTCACCGAGATCGACGGCCTTACCGGCTTGGCAGAATATCGCAACGGCGGCCTGTTCATTGATGCTGGCGTGCTCAAACCGGAAGACGCGGAGGCGCTCACCCGCAGCTATAATGTCGCCGATCCATTCGTGGTCACCTGGCGTGCGCTCACGGTCGCGCTGCTCGACCGTATTGCGCCGCTGGTGCGGGAGCGGCTGGACGTGAGCGAACAAGACTTTCCGCTTGCACGCGTGCTTGAGGGCGGCACGTGGGCGGCCGGTCGCGCGCTGGCGCGCGAACGGCGCGGCGGCGATCCGCCTCTCACCATAATCAGCGACGGAACGGTGTTCTGATGCAAGGCGTCACAATCGTCGATCATCCCCTTGTGCAGCATAAATTGGCGATCCTACGCGATAAGCGCACGTCAACGCGCACCTTCCGCAGCCTGCTGCGCGAGCTCGGCGCGCTGCTTTGTTACGAAGTGACCCGCGATCTGCCGCTTGAGGACGCCAACGTTGAAACGCCAATCGGCGCAGCGCGGGCTCGCATGCTGGCGGGCAAGAAACTGGTGTTCGCGCCGGTGCTGCGCGCCGGCATGGGGCTGCTGGAAGGCATGCTCGAACTCGTTCCATCGGCGCGGGTTGCGCATATCGGGCTCTACCGCGATCCCGCGAGCCTCAAGGCAGTGGAATACTATTTCAAAGCACCGGCCGATGTCGCCGAACGGCTGGTCATCGTCATCGACCCGATGTTGGCGACGGGTCACACCGCTGTCGCGGCTCTGGATCGGCTGAGAGAACACGGCGTCAGAGACATACGCTACGTTTGCGTGTTAGCAGCGCCCCAAGGCGTCGAGGTCGTGCGGAATCACCATCCGGATGTCGCCATCTGGACCGCGGCGGTCGATCAAAAGCTCGACGATCACAGCTACATTGTCCCTGGCCTCGGCGATGCAGGCGATCGCATCTATGGCACAAAATAGCTAGCGCGCCGCCGCGATGTAGGCCTCGATTTGCGTTTCCAGCACCGGCAACGTCACGCCGCCGTTGGCTAACACGGCATCATGGAAAGCGCGAACGTCGAAATTCTCACCCAGTTCGCGCTGAGCACGTTCGCGTAGCGCGATGATTTGCAGCTCGCCGGTCTTGTACGCGAGGGCCTGGCCAGGCCAGGCGATATAGCGATCGATCTCGGTGCGAATTTCGTGCGTCGAAAGCGAGGTGTTGCTCGACAAGTAGTCGAGCGCGCGCTGGCGCGACCAGCCCATCGAATGCATCCCGGTATCGACCACCAGTCGGCATGCCCGCCACATTTCGTAGGTCAGGCGGCCGAAGCGTTGGTACGGCGTATGGTAGACGCCCATCTCACCGGCCAACCGCTCCGAGTAGAGCCCCCAACCCTCCCCGAACGCATGCGGATAGAAGCTTTGCCGAAAGCGCGGCAGATTCTCCAGTTCACGCGCGAGCGCGCCCTGGGTGTGGTGGCCAGGGGCAGCCTCGTGTGCGGTGAGCGAGGGCAGCACGTACAGCGGACGCGTATTCAACGCATAAGTGTTGACCCAGTATTCTCCTGCCGCGCCGACCGGTCCGCCGTTGTAACGGCCGCCGGTGTAATTTGGCGCAAGCTCCGCGGGCACGGGGCGCACCGTGTAGGGCGTCCGCGGGATACGGCCGAAATAGTTCGGCATCTCGGCGTCGATCTCGCGCGTGATCCATGCCGCCTCACGCAGCAATTGCTCGGGAGTCTCCGCATAAAATTGTGGATCGGTGCGGAGAAAGGTGAGGAACTCTGCGAACGTCCCGTCAAAGCCAACTTCGCGCACGATCGCTTCCATCTCAGCGCGGATGCGGCGTACTTCGGCAAGGCCAGTGCGATGGATCTGCTGCGGCGTCGCATTCGGCAACGTTGTGAAGTAGCGCACCAGGTCTGCATAATAGGCGCGTCCGTTCGGCAGCCGCGTCGCCGCGATCGTGGCGCGGGCGCGCGGCGCGTATTCCGTGTCGAAGAAAGTGCGAAACTCGTCGAACGCTGGGATAACCGAGTTGGCGATGGCGGCGCGGCCCGCCTCGGCTAAGCGCGCGCGCTCGGATTGCGGTACGGCGTCCGGAAATGCTGCGAACGGCTGCCATAACCCCATATCCTCCGGGCGTTCAAATTGCAGGCCGGAGATCACTTGACCGACGCCACCGACGATCTCGCGCGGGAGCGTGAAGCCGTCGCGCATGCCTTGACGCATGTTGGAGATATTCTCGCGAAAATAACGCAGCACGTCGTTGAGACGAGCGATGTAGTTCTCGTAATCGCGCACCGATCGCGGCGCATGCAGGGAGTGCAGGAGTAAGATTTCCGAATAGAACCCGCTGTCGCTGTTGAGCGGCAGCCGCCATTCGTCATAGCGCGCCAGCGTGACGCGCTGGCCGACCCTAAACGCGAACAGATCGTAGCTGCCTTGTTCCTGAGGACCGAGGCTAGTGCGGTCGATGCCGCGCAATCGCACGAGGA
>CALBSY010000140.1 GCA_937967725.1 uncultured Alphaproteobacteria bacterium
CTCCCTAAGCTCTTCCTCGAAGCCGCCCCGGCGCTCGTGCGAGGAGCGGAAGGATGTCGGGCCGGAAATGAAGCCGATGCGCTTGTGGCCGAGTTCCGCCAAATGGCGCGCGGCGGCGCGCCCGCCCAGCCGGTCGTTGGAGACGATGATGTGCGCAGGCTCGTCCACGGGCACCGAAGCGATACGAATATAGGCGCAGCCGATTTCATCCAGGATGGCTTTTACCCGGTCGTCTTCGGAAACCGATGGCGTCAGCACGACGCCGGATAGCTTTTGCCGCTCGATGAAGCGCCGAAAGTCCGCCAAGAAAGTCGGATTGCCACGATTGCAAGGATGCACCACCAGCTCGTAGCCGGAGCCGCGCATCGCATCGAGTAGCCCCAGTTGCATGTTCACGACGTACTGTGGGTTTGGGTTGTCGTAGACCAAGCCGATCAGAAACGAGCGGCGAAAGGCCAGACCGCGCGCCTGCGGGTCAGGCGAGAATCCGATGTCGGCGATGATCTTGTTGATCTTCTCGCGCGTCTCGTCCTTCACGAATGGCGACTGGTTGATGACGCGGGAGACGGTTTTCTTGGAAACGCCGGCGAGCCGCGCCACATCGTTGATGGTGGGCTTCTTTTCGCCGCCCAGCCCCCGCCGCCGCGGAGGATTGTCGTCATCGGCCATGTGGGCCCCCGTTTGGGCGGACCATGACGCCAGCCGTTTGGCTTGGCAACGAAATTGTCGCGGGACATTCTCCTGATCCCAAGGGCTTGCAGCCCTGTTTGCGCGGGGGCCCGAACTCTAGTTTGTAGGAGCCATGGCCGAGTTCATTCCCGTCCCTCCGTTTGACCTCGTCGTGTTCGGCGCCACCGGGGATCTGTCGCTGCGCAAACTGTTTCCGGCGCTGCTGCACCGGTTCCTCGACGGCCAGATTCCTGCGCAGTCGCGCATCATCGGCGTGGCCCGTTCGGACCTCGACACCGACGCGTTCCGCAAGATGGTGCACGAGAGCCGAGGCAAGTTCTCGCCTGGGGTGTGCGTTGACGAGGCCAAGTGCGACGAGTTTCAGCGTCATATCGAATATGTGCGGCTCGACGGCTCGGCGCCCGCGGGCGAGTGGGGTCCGCTGCGCGAGGCGCTGACCAATGGCAAAGGCAACGTTCGCATCTTCTATCTCGCAACCGCGCCTAGCCTGTTCGTCACCATCGCTGAGCGGTTGGCGGAAGCGAAGCTCGCGCCGCCCGGTTCGCGCATCGTGCTGGAGAAGCCAATCGGCCGCGATCTTGCCTCCGCGCGCGAGATCAATGATGGCGTTGGCCGCGTATTCGATGAACGCAATACGTTCCGGATCGACCACTATCTCGGCAAGGAGACGGTCCAGAACCTGCTCGTGCTGCGCTTTGCCAATATGCTGGTCGAACCAGTATGGTCCCGCGCTACGATCGACCACGTACAGATCACAGTGGCCGAAGACATCGGTGTCGAGGGCAGGGGCGACTACTACGACAAATCCGGCGCGCTGCGCGACATGGTGCAGAACCACATTTTACAATTGCTTTGCCTCGTCGCGCTCGAATCGCCCAACTCAATCGACGCCGACGCCATCCGCACCGAGAAGCTAAAAGTGCTTTCCGCGCTGCGGCGCATCGATGCGAAAGAAGCTGCGTTGAAAACTGTGCGCGGGCAGTACAAGGCAGGTCTCGTCGACGGGCAAAAGGCGCTTGGCTATGCCGAGGAGATCGGCCGCGCCTCAAAGACCGAGACATTCGTCGCCATCAAGGCGGAAGTCGACAATTGGCGCTGGGCCGGCGTGCCGTTCTATCTGCGCACTGGCAAGCGCATGAGCAAACGTCGCTCCGAAATCGTTGTGCAATTTAAGGATACGCCGGTACCGATGTTCGGCGTGGACGCCGGCGCGCCGAACAAGCTGGTGCTGCGGCTGCAACCGGATGAAGGCGTGCGGCTGTGGCTCAACATGAAAGAGCCCGGTCCGGGCGGGCTACGCGTTAAGACAGCGGCGCTCGATCTGTCGTTCGCGGAGGAATTTGGCGGCGTACGCTATCCCGATGCGTATGAGCGCCTGCTGATGGACGTGGTGCGCGGCAATCTCGCGCTCTTCATGCGGCACGATGAAGTGCATGCGGCCTGGGATTGGGCGGACGACCTGCTTGCGGCGTGGGACGAGACTGGCGGCGAGCCCAAACTCTATGCCGCCGGGACCAATGGTCCGGACGCCTCGGCCAATCTCATGGACCGAGACGGCCGCGCCTGGTGGGATCCGGAGTAATGGCCGCAATCAATCCCGCTATAGAGCAAGTTACGAAACGCATTCGCGACCGTAGCGCCAAACGTCGGCGGCGTTATCTGGATTTGGTCGACGCCTACGACGCCACTGTGCCGGCGCGTGTTCGGATTGCGGAAGCTAACCGCGCGCATGGCGCGGCTGGGTGCGCCGTGCAGGACAAGCTGGAACTGCTTGGCGGCAAGTGGCCATCGATCGGCATCGTCACCGCTTACAACGACATGCTCTCGGCGCATGCGCCCTATGAGCGCTTTCCCGACATCATCCGCAAGGCTGCGCGCGAGGTTGGCGCGGTGGCGCAAGTCGCGGGCGGCGTGCCGGCGATGTGCGATGGCGTCACGCAGGGCTTCGAGGGCATGGAGCTCTCGCTATTCTCGCGCGACGTAATCGCACTGTCGACAGCCGTGTCGCTTTCGCACGCGACGTTCGATTCCGCGCTTCTCCTCGGCATCTGTGACAAGATTGTCCCCGGCTTGTTGATCGGCGCGCTGCGCTTCCCGTGGCTGCCGTGCATTTTCCTGCCCGGCGGACCGATGCCATCGGGGCTCCCTAACAAAGAGAAGGCTGCGCGGCGGCAATTGTTCGCTGAGGGCAAGATTGGACGGGACGAATTGTTGCAGGCGGAGGCCGAGAGTTATCACTCCCCGGGCACATGCACCTTCTATGGCACCGCCAACTCCAATCAAATGATGATGGAGCTGATGGGTCTGCACATGCCCAACGCCGCTTTCGTTAACCCCAACACAGACCTGCGAGATGCGCTCACGATCGCCGCTACGCAACGGGCCGCCGCAATCACCGGCCTGGACGACGATTACCGTCCGATCGGCCGCGTGGTGGACGAGCGTTCGATCGTCAACGCCATCGTCGGTCTGAGGGCGACTGGCGGGTCAACCAATCATTTCGTTCATTTGCCCTCCATTGCGCGTGCGGCCGGTATTGAAATTTTGTGGGACGATTTCGGCGACATCGCGCGCGTCACGCCATTGCTGGCCAAAATCTATCCGAACGGCTCAGCCGACGTGAACCAGTTCCGTGACGCTGGCGGCATGGCGTTCGTGACACGCGAGCTGTTGAGTCAGGGCCTGCTGCACGGTGACATCATGACAGTCAGCGGCGACGGTCTCGAACCGCATACGCGCGATCCCGATCTGGACGGCGGCGCTCTGCTGTGGCGCGACGCGCCGGCCGAGCCGCGCAATGCCGATATCGTGCGGCCGGCGGAAAATCCATTCAACGCAACTGGCGGTCTTGTCGTGATGAGCGGGGGCCTGGGCCGCGCCTGCGCCAAGACCTCCGCCGTGGGTGCGCCCTTTCTCAAGGTCGAAGCGCCGGCGCAGGTGTTCGACTCGCAAGCGGAAGTTCAGAAGGCGTTCCGCGACGGCGCTCTCGACCACGACTGTGTCATTGTCGTGCGCGGGCAGGGGCCGCGCGCCAACGGCATGCCGGAGCTGCATAAGCTGATGGCGCTGATGGGCGCGCTGCAGGATCGCGGGTTCAGGGTGGCGCTGGTCACTGATGGACGTATGTCGGGCGCCAGCGGCAAAGTGCTGGCGGCGATCCACGTCACGCCGGAAGCCGCCGAAGGCGGACCGTTGGCGAAACTGCGCGACGGCGATGTGGTGCGCGTCGACGGCGAGAGCGGCGCCCTCGATGTGGTGTCGCCGGCGGACTGGCGTGAGCGGGCGCCGGCGCAGCTTGACCTCGCCGCCAATGCGCGTGGGCTTGGCCGCGAACTCTTCACCTTGTTCCGCGCCAACGCCTGCTCGGCCGAACATGGCGGCACGGCTTTTCCGGATTACGACCCCGCTTAGTCATCGCCCTGTTGTTCGCGCAGCCGGCGCATGAATGCGGCGTCGCGCGGAGCGGGCGCGAAGCCTTCACCAACTGAAATTTCCAGCTCGCGGCTGTAGCCGCCGCCGAGCGGAACGGTGAGATGTTCCACAGTGCGGAATACGGTGAAGTCGCCTGCGACATACGGCAGGTAATCCGACCGCATGTGTACGACCAGCACGCGCCCGCCTTCGGCTTCGCGCATGGGATCGGTGGCTTCCGCCGAATTGCGCGCGTCGGCGTAAAGGCGCCACATTCTGAGCGGCGGCAGCGGCGTGCCAGCTCGGCGTGCGTGGCGCCAGTAATAGCTGAACTCAAAATAGGCCGTACGATCGTCGACCATGACAGCCGTAAACGGCGGCTCGCCCGGCTGCGCCACCGCGCGCACCGCTATTTGCCGTGCGGTCTCCTCCCACAGCCGCGCGGTACGGACGCCCTTGAAGCGGTTTGAAATGTCCGGATCGAGGGCGATGGCCATTGCGGCCACGCCGAGCGCGAGATTAATCGCAGTCGCAGCGCCCAGCACGCGCCGTCCGCCGCGCGTTGAGAACAGCGCGCCCGTTATCCACACGACGATGGCGGGGTACGCAACCGCCGCCCAGTTGGCGTTAGCGCGCGAGATGAAGGCGATTAGCGTGATGAAGGCGAAGGGCGGCAGGATGTACGCGAACAGGTACTTGTCCTGATCCTGCATGCCGGGCCAGCGCCGCGCCGCGCGCCATACCAACCAAATCAGGACAAGGAAGACGAGCGGACCGACCACGGCAAATTGGCCGGTCAGAAACTCAGTGACCTCGTCCAGATTGAACATGTCGGCGGCGTTGAAGCGCGCATTGTCGGCGGTGTGACGCGCGGTGGCAAAACCGTTCTGTATGTTCCACCAGACGTTCGGCGCGAGCAGCGCCAGCGCGATCGCAGTCGCCAGCAAGCCGCGCCCTTGCGCCAACGCTTGACGCACCGGCGGCATCCACCAGGCCGCGAGCGCAGTGCAGACAAAGAAATAAGCCATCGCGTACTTCGCTAACAAACCGAAGCCAACGGCGGCGCCCAGCACGACCGCCCACGTCCAGGCGCGCGTGGTGGTCATGCGCCACATCGCGAACAGCGCGACGGCCCAAAGCGGCAACAGAACCGCGTCGGTCGAGATGATGCTGGTGGAGAGAAACACGCCCGGCAGCAGCAGCCAGCCGAGCCCGGCCCAAAAGCCCGGCCATGCGCCGTACATGGCGCGGCCCAGCGCGAACACAGCGGAGGCTGCAACGGCATGCGCCAGCACGGCGCCGAGCCGCACTGCCCATTCGGCGTCGCCGAACAGCGTCGTTGTTGCCGCGATCACCCACGCCACCAATGGCGGCTTGGTGAAATAGCCCCACTCGAGCGTGCGCGACCACATCCAGTATTGCGCTTCGTCGAAATAGAGGCCGAGCGGATTGAGCCTCAGCGCCTCGATACGCAGCCAAGTCGTCACGATTAGCACGCCGATAAAGGCGAGCGTCGCGCGGTCGAGGGCGGCGAGGCGCTCGAGGATGGCCGGGCGGCGCAGGC
>CALBSY010000141.1 GCA_937967725.1 uncultured Alphaproteobacteria bacterium
ACTGGATAGAGCACCCGCCTTCTAAGCGGGCGGTTGTAGGTTCGAGTCCTACTGGGCGCGCCAGCTTACGCCAGCCGTGCGAGTGCTTGCGTGAGGTCGCCAATCAGGTCGTCGGGATGCTCGAGGCCGATCGAAAGGCGCAGCAGCGGTCCTTCGAGATCTAAGCGAACGGCGTCTCGGCGGATGTTTTCGCTTGGCACAATCAGGCTCTCATAGCCGCCCCACGAGAAGCCCATCGCAAAGATCGATAGACCTTCCAGCATCGCCTTAAGCTTCGGCCGTGGCGTTGGATGGAGAACCACGCCGAAGACTCCTGAAGCGCCGCTAAAATCGCGTCGCCAAACGGCGTGATCGGGATGTGATTGCAGAGCCGGGTGGAGCACGCGAGCGATCTCAGGGCGCGTTTCAAGCCATTGCGCGAGCACAAGAGCTGCTGCGCGTTGCCGCTCCAGCCTTAGCGGCAAAGTGCGAAGGCCGCGTAGAATGAGGGAACAATCGTCCGGCGACGTAAACAAGCCAAGCTGTTTGTAGGCAGCATGCACCCGAGCCGCCCATTGGGATGTGCCCGCTATGACTGCGCCAGCAAAGGCGTCGGCGTGTCCCGACTGATATTTTGTCAGAGCCTGGACGGAAATGTCGGCGCCATGTTCGAATGGTTTGAAGTAAACTCCCGCCGACCAAGTGTTATCGAGAATGACGGGAATATTCCTGGTCCGCGCCACGCCGCAAATTGCCGGCACGTCGGCAAACTCAAATGTCACCGACCCTGGCGACTCGATAAACACGCCGCAGGTAGACTCGTGAATCAGATCGCCGACAGCTGCTCCGATGCGGGGATCAATATAGCGCGTGCTAACACCGAATTGTTTGAGTGTCGTTTCGCAAAAGCGCCGCGTCGGCGCGTAGAGCGCGTCGGTGACAAGCAACTCCCCGCCGGGCTTGGCGACGCTCATGAGGGCAAGGGTACACGCAGCTAAACCTGTGGGGGTCAGCGTGGCCTGCACGCCGCCCTCGACTGCGAGTAGGGCTTGCTGCAACGCTTCGTGGACGGCCATGCCGTCGATTGCGTAGGTCTTGTTCGCCGCCCCATAAAGAGCATCCGCGTCATCGACGAGTAGGGTTGTGGCGCGATGGATTGGCGGATTGACCGCGCCTTCGTAACGGGCCGCGTTGCGCCCGGCGAGCATAAGACGCGTTTCCAGGTGTAGCTTGGCGAGGTCGAGTGGCGGCTTCGCCATTAAGCGCCCGTCACCACGGGCGTGTCCTCATGCGCGCCCCATTCCGCCCAAGATCCATCGTAGACTGCTGTATCCCAACGTCCGAGCCGCGCCAGCGCGAGCGCGATGATCGGGGCGGTCACGCCAGACCCGCAGCTGCACACTGCGGCTTGCGACAGGTCGCCGCCAGTCTCCCTAAAAAGCCGAGTCAATTCTTCGCGCGAACGCAGTTCGCCACTTTCGTTCACAAGCGCCGAGGAAGGAAGGCTGCGTGCGCCGGGCATGTGGCCCCCTTTCAAGCCAGGGCGCGGTTCAGGCGCCTCGCCACGAAAGCGCGGCGCTGGACGCGCATCGTAGACCGTCGTTGTCCCTGCACCGATCAAACGACGCATGTCATCAAGGTCGCGGACGAGGTCGGTTCGCAGCCTCGCAGTGAAGTGTCGCTCCATGCGCGTACGTGAGGCGCCGTCTTCGATGGGAAAGCCGCCACGTTCCCAGGCAGGAAAGCCGCCATCCAGGACGACGACATCTTCATGGCCCATAACCCGGAAGGTCCACCACACCCGCGCCGCCGAAAAGAGACCCTGATTGTCGTAGACCACGATACGGGCGCCATCGCCGACGCCCAGTTTACGCATGCGCGATGCAAACTTCTCCGGGCGCGGCAGCATGTGCGGAAGGGCGCTGTCGGTGTCGGCGATGGTGTCGATATCGAAGAACACCGCACCGGGTATACGCCGCTCGGCGTAGAGCGCCTTAGCGTCGCGTGCGTCGCCAGGTAAGAACCAAGTCGCGTCGATTACGCAAACATCAGGTGCGTCGAGGCGCTCGGCTAGCCAGGCGCATGACACAGTCGGATCGGGTTTCTCATCCATGCTCGAAAGCTAGGCCCGCATTGAGTCCGCATCAACAGCGACGTGATCAGGCAGGCTTAGCCAGTTCCAGTTGCACGACGTCGGTGCGACCGGTGCGGAAACCGGCCTCACAATAGCCGAGATAGAACAGCCAGAGCTGCTTGAAGCGCTCGTCAAAACCCATGGCGCGGATATCGCTCCATTTAGCGCGAAACCGGCGCGCCCATTCGGCCAGGGTTTCGGCATAAGACTGGCCGAACGCCTCCGCTTTGCGCCAGGCCAAACCGGCTTTTGCGGTTTCTTGCTTCAAGCGCTCGATACTCGCAAGCATGCCGCCGGGAAACACATAGCGTTGGATGAAGTCCGCCCGGCGGCGATATTTCTCAAACAAGCCGTCCTTGATGGTGATGATCTGCAGCCCGGCGCGGCCGCCCGGCTTGAGAACTTGGGCGATCTTGCCAAAATAGGCCGGCCAATATTCCTCACCAACAGCCTCGAACATTTCGATGGAGGCAACTTTGTCGAATTGCCCTTCCACGTCGCGATAGTCCTGGCGGCGGATTTCAACACGGTCTGCGAGACCGGCTCTGTTCATCCGCTCGCGCGCATATGCCAGCTGCTCGTCACTGATGGTGATTCCGGTGACCCGCACGCCATACTCGCGCGCGGCAAACTCGGCAAAACCGCCCCAGCCGCAGCCAATTTCA
The DNA here is from genome assembly GCA_937967725.1 of uncultured Alphaproteobacteria bacterium. Lineage (GTDB taxonomy): Bacteria > Pseudomonadota > Alphaproteobacteria > Caulobacterales > Aquidulcibacteraceae > Vitreimonas. The sequence continues at coordinate 2,779 of CALBSY010000141.1, forward strand.
AGCACGTGTTCGCCGGGTTGGAGTTCGAGATGCTCCGCGAGAGCGCGGTATTTGGCTAGTTGCGCGCTTTCGAGATCGCGCACGTGCGCATCAAAGCGGGCTGAGGAGTAGGTCATCGAGCGGTCAAGCCACGCCTCATAGAAGCGATTGCCGAGATCATAGTGGGCAAGGATGTTGCGCCTCGCGCCGCGGCGGGAGTTGGCGCGGGTAATATGACGGAACCAGTTCAACGCCTTGCCGATGGGGCTGCCTTCTAGCAGGCGAGTAAAACGTTCGACATTGGCGGCGAGCAACGTGAGCAAGGCGGCTAGGTTCTCGCTTTCCCATTCGCCCGCCATCAGGCCCTCGGCAAAGCCGATGTCGCCGTGGGTCAGCACCCGGCGCGCAAACCGCCAGTCATTGATCTTGAGATCGGCGCGCGGGCCTTCGCCGTCGCCGTACCAGAGGGTCTCTCCCTCCGGCGTGGTCACGCATACGGAGCCGTCGCGGACTTGGAGCAACGCCATCAGCACCGCCTTGGCGCTAGCGGGCGGTTTGAGCTTGGCGATCTGGGCCGAAGTGGCGCTCGGCGCGTCTTGCATGTGAGTAATCTAGTACTTTGCGCCTGTGGATTAAAGTTCCGCCTGAAAGGGTCTTACGTGGATCGTCGCGCGCTGGATGTGTCGAGGCCAAGGTGGACGCAGATGGATGCGGCCCGGTTCCCTGTGGCCGTCAACTGTCGTTGCGCCGTTTCTCCCGCTCACGAAGGTGTATCTCCAACATGAGCGCATCGCGCAGCCAGCGGCCGTGCGCGGCGACATTGGCGACCGCAAATCCATACCAGCCGGCGCGCCAGAGGCCACGGCGCGCGTACTGGTTCAGGAAGTAAAACGGCTTCCCCAAGAGAAGGCGCAAGCAGACCAGCCATAGCGGCTTGAGTTTGGAGTCACGTGAACTGGACGCCGCGTGGCGCGTAAATTTCGTTTCCAGCTGTTCGAGACCCGTGAACGAGCGATGAAGCAGGCGACCGCGCAAATGGCCAACGCGGATGCTAGCGGGTACCTTGAATTGGTCGTCCATAGGATGATCGGGAATGCGAATGACGCGACGGTCATAAAGCTTGCGCCTGTCGACCAAGTTGTAATGCATCCACGGTTTGCCGACGGGCGGGGCCGTCGCCATCATCATTTGATAGACCGGGTTCGGCGGCGCGCCATTGGCGAACAGCGCGTGGATTTCTTCGGCCAGTTCAGGCGTGACGATTTCATCGGCGTCGAGGTCCAAGAGCCAGTCATGTTTGCAGGCGTCTTCGGCGACGCGCTTCTGTCTGCCCCAGCCCTTCCACTCGCAGCGCAGGATTCGGGCGCCGGCGGCTTCGGCGATTTCAATCGTGCGGTCGGTCGATCCGGAATCGACTAAGATGATTTCATCGGCGACTTGGCGCGCCGCCCGTATGACTTCGCCAATCAAGCGCTCCTCGTTCTTGGTGCGGATGTAGGCGGAGATCGGCGGCTTGGAGCCGGTTGCGGCCTGTTGCGTGGGCGGAATTTCTGTGTCGGTCACGGCGCTACCCTGAAGGGCAAGCTGGGGCGAAATGCAAGGGCGCGCGCCAATGGCGCCCGCCCGCTAGCCGCTGCGGGCAAGCTCGGCGGCCTCGGCATAGCCAAACAGCTTGAGTGCGAGGCGGATGGCGGCGCCTTGGTCGGTCTTCAGTTCGGGATCGCGTTCGATGGCAAGGCGCGCTTCCTTGTCGGCCGCGGCGAGCATGCCGGCGTGCGTTTCCGGGCTCACCAGGCGAAATGGCGGCAGGCCGGATTGCTGGGTGCCCAGCATGTCGCCCGCGCCGCGCATGCGGAAGTCGATCTCGGCGATAGCGAAACCGTCGTCATTGCGGCGCACGGCGTCGAGCAGCTCCTTGGCGCCTTCGCCCAACGGGGGTTTCCAAAGCAGCACGCATGAGCCTTGCTTGTCGCCGCGCCCCACGCGGCCGCGCAATTGATGCAGCTGCGCCAGGCCAAAGCGCTCTGCGTGCTCGATCACCATGATCGTGGCTTCTGGCACATTGACGCCGACTTCAATGACTGTAGTGGCGACCATCAAGAATGACTCGCCCGAGCGAAAACGCTCCATCGCCGCCTCGCGCGCCGTGGGCGTCATCTTACCGTGCACAATCTCCACGCCTTTCCCAAAGCGGGTCTGCAGCTCCTTGTGCCGATCCTCGACAGCGGCGAGATCGACAGCTTCGCTTTCTTCGATTAGCGGGCATACCCAATAAGCGCGCTCACCACGTTTTCGCGCGTCGTTGATCGCGTCTGCTACTTCATCCGCGCGCGAAACCGGCATGGCGGCTGTATTGATCGGTTGGCGCCCCGGCGGCTTTTCGTCCAGCACCGAAAGATCCATGTCGCCATGTATTGAGAGCGCCAGTGTGCGAGGGATTGGCGTTGCGCTCATGACAAGCACATGTGGCGCGTAACCCTTAGCGACCATGCGCATGCGATCGGAGACGCCAAAGCGATGCTGCTCGTCGATGACAATGAGCCCAAGATCGTTGAAAACGACTTCTTCCTGAAAGAGGGCATGCGTGCCGGCCACGACGGTAAGCTCGCCGGAGGCTAAGCGAGCCAGAATCTGTTTGCGCTGAGCGGCCTTGTCGCGGCCTGTAAGGACAGCCATTGAAATGCCGGCGGCGGCTAGAAGCGGTTCAAGCGTGGCGCCGTGCTGGCGGGCCAGCAGGTCCGTCGGGGCCATGAACGCGCTTTGCAGGCCCGCCTCGGCAGCGCGGGCCATGGCGAGGGCGGCCACCAATGTCTTGCCGGAGCCAACGTCCCCCTGGAGCAAGCGCAACATCGGCGCGGGCTCGGCCATGTCTGCGTAGATTTCCCGGACCGAACGCTGCTGCGCACCGGTTAGGGCGTAAGGGACACTGTTGGTCACCTTCTCCGCCAGTGCGCCGTCACCAGTTACGGCGCGGCCTGGCTCGTTGCGACGTAGCGCACGCCGGAGGCGCAAAGCACACTGGCGCGCAAACAATTCGTCATATGCGAGGCGAACGCGAAATAGGCTCTCGGGTGCGACGTCTTCCGGCGAAGCAGGGCGGTGCAGGTGTTCGAGCGCCGTACGGAAGTCGGGCCAGTCGTGCGCTTTCACGGTGGAGGCTTCGAGCCACTCGGGAGGCTCGGGGACGGTGTCGAGCGCCGCTAGAATCGTACGGGCGAGCGTGCGCCCCGCGAGGCCCTGCGTCAGCGGATAGACTGGTTCGACCGATGGCGGCGTCTCGCCCTTGCTGGGGTCGACCACGTGGTCGGGATGCAACATCTGACGCATGCCATCGTAAAAGCCGATCCTGCCGCTTATCAGCCGCGTCTGGCCGACAGGCCACATGCGCTTCAGCATCTCCTCGTTGCCGCGAAAATAAGCGACGGTGAGAAAACCGGTCTCATCCCGCAATCGGATCCGGTGCGGCAGGTTTTTGTAGGCGGGCATGTGGCCGTCGATCTCAGCCTCGATCGTGGCGATGTCGCCGTCCTCGGTTTCGGCGATACGCACGCGCAAGCGCCGGTCGATCGCAGCGTTCGGCGGCAGAAAGACGAGGTCGCGCACGAGGCGGCCCCCCGCAACCTTCGCGATCAGGTCTAACGTGTCGCGCTTAGCCCCTTTGGGTGCTCGCGCCGGCGCCAGCAGCGCCTCGGCGGCCGCGCGTACCGCGTTTGAGGTGGTGTTCGGAGCGTCGTTCATTCGATGAGTTATGTGCTCTCGGCGGGCCTGACAGGGGCGCCCATATAGGTTATAGCGCGGCCCCTTCCGCTTTCGCCTCCTTCGCCTCAGGCTCCATGGACGACCGCCGCAAGAAACTGAGATTCCGCGCGTGGCGGCGGGGATTCCGGGAGATTGACTTGATTCTAGGCGGTTTCGCGGACGCAAAACTCGACCGCATGGACGATGGGGCGCTTGCCGCCTTCGAGCGGCTGCTCGATGCGCCGGACCAAGAGGTCTTCTTGTGGATCACCGGTCAAGCGCCTGTCCCCGCTGAACACGACACGGAGACCTTGGAGGCGATACGTGCGTTCCGCCTCCAGCTGCCCACCAAGGCTTGATGAAAGACGCTCTTCTCTCACCGCGTTTGACTGAAACTCTGGCCAAGGCAAAGGAGTCCCTGGTCGTTGCCGGCGCCCCCGAGGGCGTCGACGCCGCAGCGGTGGCCGAAGCGGCGCGGCTGCGTGGCGGCGTAACTCTATTTGTGGCGCGCGATGAGGCGCGGGCGGCTGCATTCGAGGCGATGGCTCGGTTCTTCGCGTCAGAGCTCGCCACGCTCCGACTGCCGGCCTGGGATACGCTGCCCTATGACCGCATCTCGCCGGCGGCGGCGGCGGCGGCGCAACGTTGCGCGGCGCTCGCGCATCTGGCGCGCCGCAGCGATAGCGATCCACCCCTGTTGGTTATCGCGACGGCGTCCGCGGTTGCTCAGCGCGTGCCGCCGCGCTCGCGGATGGGCGAAGCGGCGTTAGCGTTGGATGCGGGCGCCGAGATTTCCATGGATTTGCTCGAGGCGTACTTCGGCGTGAACGGCTATGCACGCGCGTCGACCGTACGGGCCCCAGGCGAGTTCGCTGTGCGCGGCGGTTTGATTGATGTTTTTCCACCCGGCGCGGGCGAGCCCCTCAGATTCGACTTCTTCGGCGACACGCTGGAGTCCATCCGCAGCTTCGATCCCGAGACACAAATTTCCAGAACGAAGTTGAAGCAGGCGCTGCTGACCCCGGTCAGTGAGGTGCTGTTGGATGAACTGACCGTCGTTCAATTTCGCCGCCGGTTCGGCCAAGCTTATGGCGCAGTAAGTGACGCCATACATGACAGCGTCAGCGCCCGCATCCGCCGTCAGGGCGTCGAGCAATGGCTGCCATTCTTTTATGAACGCCTGGAAACGGTGTTCGATTATACTGGAGCGGATGCGCTGGTTGCCTTCGACGCATTGGCGGAAGCGGCAATCCGAGAGCGGGTCGAGACCGCACGAGACCACTACGACGCCCGTAAAGCAGCGCCGCTCTCGCGCGGAGCGGAGCCATTCCGGGCGCCGGAACCGGAG
>CALBSY010000142.1 GCA_937967725.1 uncultured Alphaproteobacteria bacterium
TTCCCGATCCCCGCGCTCGGCCTCGGGCTTTGGGCGTGTGCACGCCGCCGCTGTCGCTTGCGTTGCCCATCGCGCTCGCTGCAGCGGCGGGGAGTGCGCTCGCGCTTACGGCGCAGCGGCGCGTAGCGTTTGTGATGCTGGCGCTCTCGATCGCCGCCATGATTGCGGGTTTTGCCCTGCTTGCGTTGGCGCCCGCGGCGCCGTGGGCGGCGACAATCGGCTTCGTTGGATTGGGCGCGGCGTGTGGGCTGGCCGGCCCGTTGGGTTTCGGCCGCACGCCGGTTGGTGTAGCGGCGTCGCTCGCGGCAACGCTGTTCGCGTATTGGTGTGGTTTGTGGGTGCTGCTCGCCTCGGTTTGTGCGATGGGCGGCGGCGCCGAATTCGCCTGATTTAGAACGGCGCGACCTTCAGTCCTTCGCGCTCATTGTCCCAAATCATCGACACGATGCGCCAAGCGCCAGCGTCATCGCGATAGAGCTGAATCGAATTGACGCCCCGGCGTTCGACCGCGTCGGCGCTGGGCGCGCTGCGCGCTTCATAGACGCTCCAGACGTGCGCCATGTTGCCGAACCGGTCGAAGGGGCGGGCGGTTTCGATCTCGTCGAACGGCGTCGTGTCGAAGAAGGGCGTCACGTTCTCGCGATACGCGTCGAGCCCCATGATCTTGATCCACGGCTTGCCGTTCTCGTCCACGCCAGTGCGCATCTGGCGCGCGTCGGGATGGAACACGTCGCGCTGCCTCGCCCAATCGCGCGGCCCTGCGGGACCGGAAATCATGGCGTACATGGCGTCGATCACCGCGCCGATCTTCTCGTTCTCACTCATGCGCAACACCGTAAGTTAGATAAATCTATCGGTGCGCGCCGAGGCGCGAAAGCGGGAACCATGGCGCGTATTCCGCATGCGCAACAATGCGGCGCGATTCTGTGCATAAGCCGCAAATCAGTTCATCATTCCCGCCCGTGACCGTTCCGGACCCGGTCCGGACGACGCGATACGGGAGCGCGTTGCATGCAGTTGCGGAAGTATCAGCCGTTGCAGAACCACCTCGAACGCCGCCGCGGCCGACCGGAAATGCTGAGCTTTGAAGACATCGAGCAGATCATCGGCAAGGCGCTGCCGCCGAGTGCGATGAAGCACCGCTCGTTCTGGTCCAACGACAACGAAGCCCAAGGCCACGCGCGCGCCTGGACTCGCGCCGGCTACCGCGTCGCCTATCTCGACCGCGAGCAAAAAGTGGTGCGCTTCGAACGCACGCGCTAAGCTCCTCCTCAGGGAGGACGCGCATGGGCCGCATCATATTGGCTGTCACCGCCGCCGCGCTGCTGTCGGGCTGCGCCGGCGTGCTGGGCGATGTGTACGACGAACAGGCGCGCACGGAGTGCGAGCAGAATACGGACGCACGCGAGCGCGGCGCGTGTCTCGATCGTGTCGATCAGAACCGCCGCGACCGGCGTTAGACGTTCAGCGCCACGTCGACCACGACGACGACCACGTCCACGACGACCACGACGACGAGCACCA
>CALBSY010000143.1 GCA_937967725.1 uncultured Alphaproteobacteria bacterium
CCGGCGCGGACGTGATCGAGTTGGGCTTGCCGTTCACCGATCCGATGGCCGACGGGCCGAGCATTCAGAAGGCGGCGCTGCGCGCGCTGAAGGCTGGCGGCTCGTTGAAGAAAACGCTGGAGCTCGCGAAGCGCTTTCGTGAGACGAATAAAGACACGCCGCTCATTCTGATGGGCTACGCCAATCCGATCGAGCAGATGGGCTACGAAGCGTTCGCGCGCGCGACGCGCGATGCCGGCGCCGACGGCGCCATCATCGTCGATCTGCCGCCGGAGGAAGATGCGCCGCTCAGACGCGCGTTTGAGGCGAACGGACTCTCCATTATCCGCCTCGCTACGCCCACCACCGACGCTAACCGTTTAACCAAAGTGCTCGAAGGCGCCTCCGGTTTCCTCTATTATGTCTCCGTCGCTGGCGTCACCGGGGCTAACGCCGCTGCCGCGGGCGACGTCAAATCCGCCGTGGAACGCCTCAAGCGGGCCACGAGTTTGCCAATCGCGGTTGGATTCGGCGTGCGCGAGCCCGAAGCGGCGCGCGCCATCGCTCAAACCGCGGACGCCGTCGTGGTCGGCTCCGCCTTTGTGGATGAAATCACAGCTACTGCACCGCATCAGGCCGCCGAACGCGTCTTGCACAAAGTGCGTCAAATGAGCGAAGCTGTGCGCTCAGCGCGGCAAGTGGAAGGGACACGCGCATGAACTGGCTGTCGAATTTCGCGCGGCCTGGCCTGAAGAAGAAGGGCGACGACGAGAAGAAGCCCGACACGCCCGACAATCTGTGGATCAAGGATCCGCTGAGCGGCGAGCTTGTTTACCGCACCGATCTCGAAGCGGCGCACTGGGTGACGCCGTCGGGCTTCCACATGCGCATTGGCCCGGACGCGCGCTTCAAGACGCTGTTCGACGAGCAGGCGTGGCAGAAAATCTCGCTGCCGCAAGTCGTCGCTGATCCACTCAAGTTCAAGGACGACAAGAAGTACGCCGATCGCCTGAAAGCGGCGCGCGCCAAGGTTGGCCGCGACGATTGCATGGCCGCCGCCTATGGCCGCATCGGCGGCGCGCACGCGGTCGTACTGGTGCAGGATTTCGAGTTCATGGGCGGTTCGCTCGGCATGGCCGCCGGCGAAGCCTTCATCGCACCCGCCAACGCCGCGATCCGCCGCAAAGCCGCGATGATCATGGTCACTTCCTCGGGCGGCGCGCGCATGCAGGAAGGCATCCTCTCGCTGATGCAGATGCCGCGCACGACGTTGGCGATCCAGGCGCTGCGCGAGGCAGGCCTGCCCTATCTCGTTGTGCTGGCCGATCCGACCACTGGCGGCGTTACCGCCAGTTACGCGATGCTGGGCGACGTACATTTGGCCGAGCCTGGCGCGCTGATCGGTTTCGCCGGCCCGCGTGTGATCGAGCAGACCATTCGCCAGAAGCTGCCGGAGGGATTCCAGCGTTCGGAATACCTGCTCGACAAAGGCATAGTCGATCTGGTCGTCTACCGCCCCCAATTGAAGCCGACTATCTCCACCCTGCTTTCAGTGCTGATGCACAAGCGCGCCGCCGTGCAAGGCGAAGGCGGCGAAATGTTTGAGCTGAGCGAACTGGCGCCGGAAGAAGCCGAAGAAGAAGCGCCGGCCAAGGGCAAACGCAAACAAGCAAGGGCGCCGCGCGCGAAAGCGGCGGAGTAGCTTGCGCGACGCCGCAGCGGAACGCTTCGAAGCGCTCTTTGGCCCTGAGTTTGGTCACGGCAAGCCGTTCGACTTGGCGCGCCTACGCGCGGCGCTGGCCGCGCTCGGCAATCCTCAGCGCCGCCTACCG
>CALBSY010000144.1 GCA_937967725.1 uncultured Alphaproteobacteria bacterium
GGCCGGTCGGTGCGTACTTGGCTCATGCACGAGCTTGGTGCGCGGGAGCACGCAACCGCTCCATTTCCACCTGCGCGCGGTCTGGTGGCGCCATTGGCCGTCGCGGCGGCGCGTCGCGGCAAGGCCGATTTCATGCCGCTATGGAGCGGGCAGGGCGGGCCGCGCGCGCAAGAGGCGTCAACCGCAAAGATTTTCGCGCAAATCCGGGACCAGGCGTTGGCGCTGCTGCGCTAGCTGTTAACGGCGGTCTAACGCCGCGCTGCTAGGCTTCGCCTCCCATGAGTTCGCGTATCAAGCTTTCGGCGCAGACGGCTGCGGGCGTGATCGTGCTTGCGGCGGCGGTTTGGTATCTGGCCAAGGAGCCCGAGTTCAGGCGCGATCCGCTGATCGAAGCGCTAGGGCTTGCACGTCTCGCCGCTACTTACGAAGCCAGTTACAAAGACTGCGCCGACGAGCGCTACGAACGCAATGCGGATGCGCACGGGCTCGCGCTCGCCGCAATCGGCCGCTGGGCCCACGCCTTCCCAGCGCGGAGCGACGCCGAGGCTGTGCGCTTCGCGCACGCGGCGCTGCCCGAGTGCAGGCTCGACATGCTGGTGCGCCAACGGCGCATCGGTTGGACGCGGGCGCAGCGGCGTCAGCGCATCGTCATCGATATCGACGCGCATTAGGTCTCCGGTTCGATTGCCTCACGCTACGCGCGTCCGTCACGATGGAGCGCGCCTAGGGACGGAAGATGAGCCGCAGCCCGGCGCCGAGGTCGGGCGAGGTGTCGGTCAGGCCGCCGGATGCGTAGGCCACGAGACGAGTGCGGCTGGTCAGATCGTATCCCGTATAAAGGGTCGCGCTTGTTGCGTCCTCGGTGCCTGAGACCGTGGACTCGGACCAATCGACGCCGGCGCCGATCAGGAAATGAGAACTCGCCTGGATCTGCGCCCCGATCCCACCGAAGACGCCGCCTTCCTCGCTTTCGAACCCATGCGCATAGCCGACGCCTCCGTATAGGCTGAAGCTATCCGTCAGGGGCAGCGCGTAATTGGCGCCCAACGAGCCGATGACTTCACCGGCGCCGAGTGATTTGTCTTCGTCCCCTGTCGGCAATCGCGCGCCTGCGCCGATCGTGAGGCCGCCGCCGCTCTCGTGCCGAAAGGGAGCGAACGATAGCGACAACGTGGCGTCGCCCAATCCCTGCTCTTGTATCGTTGTCGGGACCGGTGGCGGGACGGGCGCCGGCGAAGGGCTTTGCCCGGGTAGTGAGATGCCGAGATCGATGCCGCCGCCGCCAATCCCCAGCCCCGCAGCCGCCCCGCCGGCGCCGCCGCCGCCGACGCCGCCGGCTGCACCGGGAATGATGTTGCCGCTGCCTTCAAGGTCAACGTACGGCACGGTGATAGCGAAGGACCAATTGTTGCCGCGATAAGCCGCTGTCAGCGGAATCTGGTAGATCGTTGTATCCTGCGCTTCGCCGTAATCGCCCGAAGTATAATCGACGCCGGCCGAGAACGACCAAGGATTGTCTTGGGCGGCCGCAACCGGGACCGAGATGCACGACAATAAGCTCGCCCCCAGCAACAGCCGGCTGAGGCGCGTGAAGCGATTGGTTCTCATGGTAGCCCCCGAACATTTCCCTCACGGCGCTAAACGAACAATCGGCGCGAAGGTTTCTGCGCCGCGCATAAAAAGAAGCAGGCGGTAGCGCGCGGCGCCGTTCGAGCCCGCCCTTTCCCTTGGACGTTCCAGTTGACGCGTCGGCGCGCCAGCGAGCGTCGATCATTGCGCCGCTGGTGCAGCTCGCGCACTATCGCTGGCGGGAGACAGGCATGGGATCGCCGGCGGACTACACCATTATCGTGCTGCTCGTCGTGATTGGCGTCGGCCTCTGGTCGATGTTCGACCGGCTCGCACAGGTGCAGCGCGACATCGAAGCGCTAAAACGCAGGCTCGGGGCGGCCGAGCCGCCGCGCGAGGAGTAGCAGCGCCCCTGCAATCTGATCGCTTCGTTCAACTTCCGCTCAGGCGGCCCGAGCAATGCTTCAGGCGTTCGGGCGCGTCGAGGGCCGCGCAAGACAGTTGCAATACCCTTTGGGAGCTTGAACGATGAATCGTCTTTTGATGGCCGCCGCGGCGGTCGCACTCTTCACCAGTGCCGGTACTGTCAGCGCCGCAGCGCAAAACCGGACAGTCATCACGCAATACGGTTCCGCCAATGGCGCCGCTTCGGTGCAGGACGGACGCGCGAACCAAGCCTATATGGGCCAGGAAGGCCGGCGCAATTACTCGCGCGCGGTGCAGAGCGGCTACAGGAACTTCCTGCGTATGCAGCAAGGCGGCAGCCGCAACGAAGCGGTCACCGAACAAAACGGCAGCGACAATCTGGCCGTGACCGGTCAGGAAGGACGCAACCTGAGCGCCGGCATCTATCAATCCGGCCGCGGCAACGTCTCCGGCATCGCGCAAATCGGCAATGGCAGCATCGCCACCACCGACCAAGCCGGCCGGAACAACACGACTGGCGTAATCCAAGTCGGCAACGCCCAAGATGCGCATGTTGTCCAGCGGGGCAGCAACAACATCACGGTCGTCGTGCAAGGCGGCCAGTAAACGATGCGAAGCAGCGGAGAAGCGTACGCGCTTCTCCGCACTTCCCGGAGGAAGTCTCATGTTGAAACTGACGTTGACCATCGCCTCGCTCGGTGCGCTCGCCGCCTGCAGCGCAGCGGCGCGGCCAACGGAAGAGGCGCCTATCGCGCCTGCGGCCATCGCCAGCGAGGTTGAGTATGCCGCCCCTGACAGCAATGAATTGGCGCTAGCCGGTGCGAGCGAGGTTGCGGCGCCGGAGAGCTACGTCGCCGCCGCGCCGGCAGCGATGATGCCTGTGGCGGCCGCCTATGCGGACGTGCGCTGCGACATCCGCGTGCGCAGAACCGCCAACGGCGTGGAACTCGAAGCGGTGGCCAGGTCGGACGAACCGGCTTTGGGCGAGTACGAATTCGTGATCACCAAGAGTGGCGCGGCCGGTTCATCAGATATCGTCCAAGGCGGCGCGTTCGACCTTGGCGGCGGCCATTCGCAATCGCTCGGCTTGTCCGAAATCGGCATGGAACGCGGTGCGCGCTATCGGGCTCGCCTTGTCCTAAGCGACCATGATGGCGTTGTTTGCGAAGATCGGGTGCGGTCATGAAACGCAGAGTTTTTGCACTAGCCGGTCTCGTTATGGCCGCCGGTTTGGCGCCGAGCGAGCCCGACGCGCGCGCCCGCTGGTCGTCCTGGCGGGAGCGCGTGGCGACCGCGGGGCCGGTGGATCAGCGCGGCCACGGGCTCGGCGCGGCGGCGACGCAATTCGGCGCCGGCAACGACGGCGCCATCGTGCAGCGCGGCCGGGACAGCACGGCGGTGCTGCGCCAAGACGGCAACGTCAACACCGGGGCGGTGTATCAACGCGGCAGCGGAAATACCGGCGCGCTGATCCAAAACGGCGACCACAACAATGGCTGCCTGCTGCAAGCCGGAAACAATCTGGACGGCACCATGGTTCAGTCCGGCGGCGAGAACCGCGCTGTCGCGCAGACCAACGCAGGCGTGCGCGAGTATCACGGCATCGCCTGCAACCTGATCGCGGGCGCGCGCTTCCGCTAAGCGCCGGCTATTCCGCCGCGCGCTGATGGCTGGTCTCGCCGAACGGTATCGGCGCGTCAGGCGGGACCAGTTTAAGATGCGGGAACGGAATCTCGATGCCGTTGGCGTCGAAAGCGAGCTTGATGCGCTTCAGGTATTCGCGCCCAACACTCCATTGCGAACCAGGCCGGGTGCGCATGCGGCCTTTCAGTACGACAGATGAATCGCCGAGCTGGTCGACGCCGAACACTTCGATTTCTTGCAGAATCTGCGACCCGAACTCGGGGTCCTGCCGCAGTTCGTCGCCAACCTGCTTCATCAAATCCAGCGCCTTAACGATGTCGGACGAATAGGAGATGCCGAGGTCGAACACGGCGTTGGAGAAATCCTTGGTCTTGTTGAAGATCACCTGCGCTTCGCCATAGGGGATCACCTGCAGCGTGCCGTCGAAGCCGCGCAGCTTGATGGTGCGCAGCGACATATCTTCGACAACGCCGCTGGCGTCGCCGATCTGCACCACGTCGCCGATCGAGACCACGTCCTCGACGATGAGGAAAATGCCGGTGAGGAAATCCTTCACCAGCGATTGGGCGCCGAAGCCCAGCGCCACGCCAAGGATGCCGGCGCCGGCGATCAGGGGGCCGACTTCGATGCCGACGTTAGACAGCACCATCATCGTGGCGATCACCACCAGGATGCCGGTGACGACGCCGCCGATCACTGGCGCGATGGTGCGCAATTGTGCGGCGCGGCGGGGCGTACGGGCGCGGTCGGAAATGCGGGCGAATACGCGGGCGATGGCGGCGCGGGCGAGGTCGATCACCGCCAGCATGACGACGATGGTCAGCGCCGCGCGCCCGAGCAGAAGCAAAAAGCCGCCAAACGGTCCAGCCATCAGCGCGGAAAGGTCGATTCCCCAGACGGACAAGATCACCAGCAGCACCGCAATGAAGACGGCGATACGGGCGATCGCGATGGTCCAGCCGCCGAGCTTGATGCGTTCGCCCTTCTCGCGATCGGCCTTGGGCGTGAGCTGGCGCGCCACCGCAGCGAAAATGAAGCGAAGCAGCCCCATGGCGACGTAGCCCGCGACGATGAGACCCACAGTCAGTGCGATACGGATGCCGAGTTCTTGCGGGCTAAGCGCCAGCACGTTGGCGGAGAGCGCTCGCGCCTGCGCCGGGGGCTCGCTGAATGTTGCGCGCGCGCGCGCCGCGGCTTGATTGGGCGGCTCAGCCGTCAGCCAGGCGTCGAACATGGCGCGTCCTTAAGAAGTTTCCTCGGGATTCGCTTCAACATAGCCCTTTGCGCCGCGATTTCGACCCTTCCGCGCCGTCACGTTGACGCAACATGCCCTACTTCTAGTTTGTCCGCGCTGACCGTGAGGAGATCGGATGAGGACGTTGCTCGCTCTATGCGCGCTGGTGCTGGCCGGCTGCGGCGGCTCGGTGACGCCGCCCGCGGCGACTGCGCAGCCGGTTGCTGCGCCTCTGCCAGCAACGCAAAGCGAGTGGGTTGAACTCACGCCTCAGGCGGTCGAGATCGACGGCAGGCTGATCACGCCGACGTGCTCGGGCGCGCCGGGCGCCGATCCCGCCTATAGTTTTTGGGCCAAACGCGGGCGCAGCGACGCGCTCGTCATTTATTTCGATGGCGGCGGCGCATGCTGGGACGACGTTACCTGCGCGGTGCCGATGCGCGCAACGGATCGCGGACGCAGCGAAGGGTTCTACAAGGCCGAACTGCTGCCCGGCGACGACCCGAGACGCATGAGCGGCATCTTCGACCTGAACGATCAGCGCAACCCGGTGCGCGATTGGAGCTTCGTTTTCGTTCCGTATTGCACGGGGGATGTGCACTCGGGGACGAATACGCAGACCTATATCGATCCGGACACCGGCGAGACGTACACGATCGAGCATCGCGGCGCGGATAATTTTCGGCTCGTGCTGGAGTGGATGCGGGCCAATTTCGACGCGCCGGAGCGGATCCTTGTCGCCGGATCGAGCGCTGGCGCATACGGCGCGGCCACGCATTTCGCCAGCATCCGAGATGTTTTCCCAGACGGACAGGCGATTATGCTGGGTGATGCAGGGCAGGGCGTGACCGCGCCCGGTTTTCTGGAGCGGCGCAACACCAACTGGCGCTATCAGCTTCCCGAATCCGTGTTTGGCGAAGAGCCGCAGCTTACCGACGACGAAGACATCGTGGCGCGCCTGGCGCAGCACTACCCGCATGACCGCTTTGCGCAATACACGACCGCGCACGACGTGACCCAGGTGGCGTTCTTCGCGTTGATGGGCGTGAGCGACGCATGCCGGGTGTGGGCGCAAGCGATGGCGCGCGATTTGGAGGCGCGCAAAAGCGCTCCGAATTTCCGCGCCTATGTGGCCGCGGGCGAGTCGCACACCATCCTGCGCTCTTCGCTATTCTACCGTGAGGACAGCGGCGGCGAGCCGTTTGCGCAATGGATGAATGCGCTAGTCAATGGCGGCGCGTGGGAGAGCCGCGCCTGCACGCAATGCGCCGCGCCGCCGCGGCAGTGCCGTTTCTAAACGCCGGCGCGAAACATCTGGAAGGTTCCGGAATTGCTCAAGCCGCGAAAGCGGCCGGAGATCGTGTTGCCGGCGATGGCGCCGACATAACCAAGTTCGCTTTCATCCGGATAAAACATTGTGAAGGTGGCGCCGGATATGATCCAGCGGCCTGGATAATTGTCCCCGTCGATAAACGAGCCGTCCGGTGCAAAGGTCGCGGTGAAGTTGACGGCGGTTGTGCTGTCGCCGTCATAGGCGCCGGTGATGCGCCACTCGCCGGCGATAAAGGCGGCGCCCTCAAGCTGGGCGACGGCGCCTTGGCTGCCCGGCGGCGCCGCTACGGCGTGTGGGCCGATAGCAGCCAGCGCGGCTAGCGCGAACGCGGTAACGATCGACTTAGCGAAATGCATGGGGCTCTCCAGGGACGAGGTCCGACGCTAGCGTGAATGCGGCCAATACGGAACGTCCTAATTTCAGGGATTGCTATCGGTTCGTCGACGAATCGGCGTCGCCCGGCGTGCGCTCCAATGCATCGCGGCATAGCGCCTTGGCTTCGTCCCAGCTTCCGGCGTTAAAGGCGCATCGCCTGTTCGAGTGTATCTGTCACGGACGCGCCGTTTCGTTCGGTCAGGCGCCGGCGCGGTTGGCGACGAGATCGTCGACGACCGCCGGATCGGCCAGGGTGGAGGTGTCGCCGAGATTGGAAACGTCGTTCTCGGCAATTTTCCTGAGGATGCGGCGCATGATCTTGCCCGAGCGCGTCTTCGGCAGACCCGGAGCGAATTGGATCACATCCGGCTGCGCGATCGGGCCAATCTCTTTGCGCACAAATTGCTTGAGATCGTCACGCAATGAATCGCTCAGCTCTTCGCCGGCGATCAGCGTGACATAAGCGTAGATGCCTTGGCCCTTGATGTCGTGCGGGTAGCCGACCACGGCGGCTTCGGCGACCTTCTCGTGCGCCACGAGCGCGGATTCCACTTCCGCGGTGCCGAGCCGATGGCCGCTCACATTGAGCACGTCGTCGACGCGCCCTGTGATCCAGTAATAGCCGTCTTCGTCGCGGCGGCAGCCGTCGCCGGTGAAATACATGCCGGGATAGGTGCGAAAGTAAGTCTCAAAGAAACGCTCATGATCGCCATAGACCGTGCGCATTTGGCCGGGCCAGGAATCGAGCATGACGAGATTGCCGCTGGTGGCGCCTTCAAGCACTTCACCGTGCTCGTCCACCAGCGCGGGCTTCACGCCGAAGAACGGCCGTGTGGCCGAGCCAGGCTTAAGCTTGGCCGCGCCGGGCAGCGGCGTAATGAGGATGCCGCCGGTTTCGGTTTGCCACCAAGTGTCGACGATCGGGCAGCGCTCGCTGCCGACGACGCGGTGATACCAGAGCCACGCCTCGGGGTTGATCGGTTCACCGACGGTGCCGAGCAGGCGCAGGCTTTTTCTTGAGGTGCGCTTCACCGGCTCGTCGCCATCGCGCATCAGCGCGCGAATGGCGGTGGGCGCCGTGTAGAAGATGTTGACGCGGTGCTTGTCGACGACTTCCCAAAAGCGCGAATTGGTCGGGTAATTGGGCACGCCTTCGAACATCAGCGTTGTGGCGCCGTTCGCAAGCGGGCCGTAGACGATGTAGGTGTGGCCGGTGACCCAGCCGACATCGGCCGTGCACCAATAGATGTCGCCGTCGTGATAATCGAACACGTATTGGTGCGTCATCGCCGCGTAGACGAGATATCCGCCGGTCGTGTGCAGCACGCCTTTAGGTTTGCCGGTGGAGCCGGAGGTGTAGAGGATGAAGAGCGGATCTTCCGCATTCATCGGCTCGACCGGGCAATCCGAAACCACGCGCATCGCCTCGTCTTCGTAAACGACGTCGCGGCCGGATTGCATCGGCACGCCGGCGCCGGTGCGGGTGACGACGATGACGCGTGAAACGCCAGGCGCGCTCTCGCAGGCGGCGTCGACATTGGCCTTAAGCGGAATGATTTTGCCGCCGCGTACGCCTTCGTCGGCAGTGACGACGACTTTGGAGTCGCAATCCTTGATGCGGTTGGCCAGACTCTCGGGGCTGAAGCCGCCGAACACCACCGAGTGGACGGCGCCGATGCGCGCGCAGGCGAGCATCGCGTACGCCGCCTCGGGGATCATTGGCAGATAGATGGTGACGCGATCACCCTTTTGAACGCCGTTGGCCTTGAGCACGTTGGCGAAGCGGCACACTTCGGCATGGAGTTCGCTGTAGGTGATCGCGCGCGACTGCTCGGGGTCGTCGCCCTCCCAGACGATGGCGATCTGATCGCCGCGCGTTTCCAGATGGCGGTCGACGCAATTGGCGGCGACGTTGAGGACGCCGTCTTCGTACCAGCGGATGCGAAAGTCGGCCTCGCCGTAGGAGACGTCTTTCACTTTGCTGTAGGGCTTGATCCAATCGAGCCGGAGTCCGTGCTTGCCCCAAAACGCTTCGGGATCGGACAGCGCCGCCGCGTGCATGGCGCGGTAGGTGACGTCATCGACGTAGGCGCGGCGCGCCCACTCGGCTGGAACCGGGATGACGACGTTCTCGGACATGGGCGCTCCCTTTTCCGGCCCATTTTGAGGAACGCGGCGAGCGCTTCAAGGGCTTGCGCCCAAACTAAAGCCCGTAGGTCCAGACTAACAGCGCCGAGAGCGTGGCGATCATCAGCAGCACGAGCGGGAGACCGGCGCGGACATAATCGCGGAAATGGTAGCCGCCGGCGCTCATGATCAGGATGTTGGTTTGATAGGCCACCGGCGTGGCGAAGCAGAGGTTGCAGCCGAACAGGACCGCCAGCACCAACGGCTCCGCAGGTACGCCAACCTGTTGCGCCAGACTAAAGGCGATCGGCGTCCCCACCGCCGCAGCGGCGGTGTTGGAGGAAAAATTGGTCAGCAGCGCCGCGAACGCCATCATCGCGGCGATGATGCCGGCGGCGGGGAAGACCTGCAGTGCGAACGCGAAGACGCCGCCTAGCCATTCCGCCGCCCCGGTCTCCAGCAGCGTCCGGCCAAGCGCGATGCTGGCGGCGACCAGCACGATCACTTCGCCGCTGAGCGCGCGGCCGAGGCGCTCGAAACGCACGCAGCCGGTGGCGAGCATCGCGATCGCGCCGGCCAGCGAAGAAATGGCGATCGGTACGATGTGCAGCGCCGCGGCCGCCACTGCTGCTGCAAAGATCGCTATCGCCAGCGGCGCCTTGGCGGTGCGCGGCATTTCCGCAGCCCCTTCAAGCACCATGGCGCCTTCAGCGACCTGCAGCTTGTTCAGCGCTTCGCTCGGACCCTGAACCAACAGCACGTCGCCCATCTTCATGCGTTCATCGCGCAGCAGGCTGTAGCTGTAATAAAGTGTGGCATCGGGCCGATTGAAGCCGACTACGGCGACGCCGTAGCGATCGGCGATCTGCGCGGACCGGATCGACTGGTCGATCAGCGCAGAATCGGCGCCAATCGCCAGTTCGGCCACGATGATGTCCTTCCCGGGCAACCAGCTCGTGTGACGCAGTTCTTCAAGGACCGTCGGCAACGCAAGCGGCGCCTTCAGTGTAGCGCTGGCTTCACGCAAGTGTTCGGCATCGCCTTCAATGCGGACGATGTCGCCCTCCCGCAGCGGACGGTCGCTGGTCAGCGGCGCACCGGTGGCGCTCGCGATGCTGACCAGGCGCAGGTGGTGGTTGGCCAGCTTGCGTTCCAAGCCCTCGCGCGTCAGCGCCTCAGGTGGCGTGGCGTCGGTGAGGTGGATCGCGGCTTGATACTGGCGCGCGCCTTCCGCGCCCGCGCCGGCATGCGCGGGCAACAGACGCGGCATCACCAGCCACAAATACGGCAATGCGACCAAACCAGCGGTCAACGCGATACCGGCAAAGTCGAAGATGCCGAACGGATCCATGCCCAAATCCTCAGCGATCGACACCACCAGCAGGTTGGTCGAGGTGCCGATCGTGGTGGCCATGCCGCCGATCAGGATGGCGCAATTAACCGGCATCAGAGTCTTGGACGGCGATGCCCCGATGCGCGCGGCAAGGTTCAACAAGAGCGGCAGCAGCAATACGAGCACCGGCGTATCGTTGATGATCATGCTCATGGCGGCGGCGATCATCAGCGTCACCAGCAATCCAAGCAGCCGGCTGAACCGCCACAACCGCGTCAGCAACCGCGCCGCCGGTTCAAGCGCGCCGGTTACGACCAGGCCACGTCCGAGAATCATCAGACAACAGATTGCGATCAGAGCGGGGTGACCAAAGCCGCCGAACGCGATCTCGATGCCCGAACGCGCGCCCTCACGTTCAACGGGAAAGAAATACAGCAGCAGCGCCAGCACCGCGATCAGCAGCAGCGACACGACTTCGATGCGGATCGTGCCCCGCGCGAACAGCCAGAACGTGCCCCCAGCGATGAGCATGGCGCCGATGGCGTGAGGGCTGGGAAAGTCCATTGGCGCTCCTTGGCGTCAGCGAACTAGGGCATGATTTGGCGCATCTTGCCAAACCGGTTGATGTATTCTTGCGCCATGGCCGGCGAGGGCGGCGCTGGATTTGTCGCTGCACGCTTCCCTCGCGGCGTGAAAGCGGTCTAAAGCTGCCGCCAAGTCACCTGGGGAGGCCGCTGGCCATGCGCGTCGGATGTCCGAAGGAAATCAAGGTCCATGAATATCGGGTCGGATTGACGCCGGAGAGCGCCGCGGAACTCGTGCGCGCGGGCCATGACGTGCTGCTGGAGACAAAGGCGGGCGAGGGCATCGGCGCGCCGGACCGGGTCTATGAGAAAGTCGGCGTGAAGATCCTGGCGAACGCGGACGCCGTGTTCGAAGAAGCCGACATGATCGTGAAGGTGAAGGAGCCCCAGGCGGTCGAGATCGCCCGGCTCAAGCCGAAGCACACGCTGTTCACCTATTTGCACCTGGCGCCCGATCCGGAGCAGGCCGAGGGACTGATGAAGTCCGGCGCCACCTGCATCGCCTACGAGACGGTGACCGACAATGACGGCCGCTTGCCGCTGCTGAAGCCGATGAGCGAGGTGGCGGGGCGGATGTCGATCCAAGTCGGCGCGTACTTTTTGGAGAAGGCGCACGGCGGACGCGGCGTGCTGATGGGCGGCGTGCCCGGCGTGCGGCCGGCGGACGTCGTGATTCTTGGCGCGGGCGTCGCCGGCTACAACGCAGCGCAAATCGCCGTCGGCATGCGCGCGCGCGTGACGGTGTTCGACAAAAATCCTGGCCGGTTGGAGGAGCTCGACCGCGAATTCAACGGCCGGCTCGAAACCGTGTACTCGACCAAAGCGGCGGTCGAAGAAGCGATCAAAGAGGCCGATGTCGTGGTTGGCGCCGTGCTGGTGGCCGGCGCGGCGGCGCCGAAGCTGATCACGCGGCCGATGCTGAAGACGATGCGGCCGGGCGCGGTTCTGGTCGACATTTCGATCGATCAGGGCGGCTGCTTTGAGACCTCGAAGCCGACTACGCATGACGAACCGGTGTTCAACATCGACGGCATCATCCACTATTGCGTCGCCAACATGCCCGGCGCCGTCTCGCGCACGTCAGCTTTCGCACTCAACAACGCGACGTTGCCGTTCACGCTGGCGCTGGCCAACAAAGGCTACAAGAAAGCGCTGCAAGACGATCCGCACCTAGCCAACGGACTCAATGTCTATGAAGGCGCGAGCGCGCACGAAGCCGTGGCGAAGGACTTAGGCAAGCCCTACAAGCGGCCGAACTGGCTGGGGTAAGAAAAGTGGCGGCGGCGCTATTGTGCAGGCGTGACGCTGATGGCGTCCGGCGGGGCGCCGTGTTCGCCTAGTGTCCAGGTGACGATGACGTTCCGCGTACGGCTGCCGATCATGCCGTCGCTGTTCATCGTGCTTTCTTGGAGTTCAAGGTCAACGCGGCCGGGAAAATCGTTGAGCACGCGATAGTCGAGGAAATCGCCCAACCGAAACTCGCGCCAGCCTTCGGCTGGGCCGCCAAAGAAGGCGAGGTAGGTGTAGAGGCCGTTCATGGCCGGATCGCCCCCAGCAGTGCCGAAGAGCTTGGAGCCGCCGCCGTCTTGGTTTTGGAGATAGTCGACCCGCACAACTGACGCGGCCCACTCTAAGTTGTCGGTGTCTGCTTCTGGCGCGATCTGCGTCGGCCCCCCTGACGCCGTCAAAGGCGCTCGCGACGACCCAGCTGAACTCTCTTGTGCCGCCGTGTTAGCGGCGGGCGTACAGGCCCCAGCGAGCAACGTTGCGGCCGCCACGATGCGAACAAGAGTGTAGCGCGTCATCATGCTTGGTCTCCCGCGCACACTCTCGTCGTTGAACCCGGCGCCCGCAAGGAAGATTCGTGGCGGCTGGCCGCGCATGCGCCTTCGGCGCATAGTTGGAGCCATGCCGGTCACAAGAGCCCAAGTAGGGAAGGTCGCGCTCTCGTTCGAGAGTGCGTCTGAAGTAACGCACGTGGACCGCCCGGCGTTTCGCACGCCGCGCAAGATTTTCGCGACGCTGCCGCCGAACGAGCAAGCGGTGAATCTGATGTTCGATCGCCCGACCCAGGAGTTTTTCTGCGAGCAGGCGCCCGGCGTGATCGAGCCGCTGCCTGGCGGCTGGGGCCGAATGGGCATGGCGCGCTGCGATCTGAGAGCAGCGGATGCCTCGCTGGTGCACTCAGCGCTCAAGGCGGCGCATGCGCTTGCAAACGCGCCGCGGCCGAAGCGCACGAGGCGAAAGGCCTAGTGAGCTAGGCTTCAAGGCGTATCCTGTCGGTGCGATGGCGGAGATGTGCGAGCGCGCGCGGATTCCGCCACGTTGCAACCAAGATTCGCGCGCGGGGCGGCAAGCCGATCACGTTTTCGTAGATTTGCGTCCGGCGCGGACCTGGTGTGCATCTCAAGGGTTAGCGCCGCTGAAAGGTTTTGTTCAGCATTAATGCACTAAGGTGAAGGCTCGGAGACGGAAGAGATGCTCGAGAAGAAAATCGGCGAGCCGTGCCCGACCTGCGAAACGCCGCTGCAACGCCGGCGCTCAACGTTTCGCACTATCGTCGGCGACGTCGCCTACTGCGCCCGCTGCTGCTCGTCGTTCGAACTCGCGAGCGAAGACGACAAGGCCGTAGCTATGGGCCCGGAATTCGCGCCGATCTAACGGCGCCTCGATCAGCGTGCCGCGCGTGGCCCACCGGCCAGGCGGAACTCCCTCTCATCCAAACCATTGATCTGGCACAACACGCGCTGACGCGCGTGAGACCGCAATGGCGCTGCTGAAACTCATGCATTGGGTGTTGCTGACATTGGCCGTCGTCGCCGTGCTCGTTTTGCTCGGTTGGGGCGCGCTAGCCGGTGCGTTTCGCAAGGTAACGTTGGAGTGCGCGCACGATCCGATGTGTTCGGACCACGCGCGCGCTGAGGTGCTAACGGCGCTGGACGCGCATGTGTACGGCCCGCCGCCCCCCATGATCGAGCCTCAGGTGCTGCGGCGCGAGAGCATTCCGCGCGAACGCGCTGGGGGCATTCCCGGGGTAGAACAATGGCTGGTCGATCTCGGCGCGGCGGGCCGCGTTCATATCGTTCTTGTCTTGCCCGAACCGGCGGCCGCGCCCGCGCCGCTGATCCAGATGCAGACGTTCTGCGGCAATCGCGCCGCGTTGCCCGGCCGTCCGGCAGCAATCGCCGAGCCGATGGGCTGGTATCCATGGATTTGCCGTGAGCCGCGCTTCGACCCGGCGCTGCGGGCGATTTTCGGCGCCCACATCGCCGTGCCGCCTTATGATCTCATCTCTGAACGCGGCTACGCGCTGGCGTTGGCGTACGGTGGCGACATCGCGCCCGACGATCCAAGATTCGCGCGGCGCATTATGGCCGCGTACGCGCCGCCAGAGACTGGGGCGCTTTCGGTATGGGCGTGGCTGCACAGCCGCATGCTGGACGTGCTGGCGCAAGACGAGCGCATCGATGCTTCGCGTGTCGCGCTGTGGGGTCAGTCGCGCCAGGGCAAGACAGCGCTGCTCGCGGGCGCACGTGACGAGCGCTTCGCGGCGGTGGTAGCGCTGCAATCGGGACGCGGCGGCGACGCGCCGACGCGCCATAGGGCCGGTGAGTCGGTGGCGGCGATCGGCCTCCAGTTTCCCCATTGGTTCACCCCGCGCTTTCGCACATACGCGCGACAGGATCCGCCAATCGACCAGCAGGACATGCTGGCGCTTATTGCGCCGCGTCCGCTGCTGATCGGGCATGCTTGGCGCGACGGCTGGGCCGATCCGGCGGGCGCGCAAGCGGCGGTAAAAGCGGCGAGCGCCGCGTGGCGGCGTGCGGGCGCGCCTGCGCCGCAATTTTACATGCGCGATGGCCGCCACGGCATCGAGCGAACCCACTGGGAACGGACGCTCGATTTCCTCGACACACACATGGGCGTGCGTCAATCCTCATCCTCGCCGGTGTCGGCCGGGTAGTCGATGTGCTCGTCCGGCTTGCGGTCGGCGCTGCGCTCGTCAGCGTCCATGTCGGCGCGGGCGGGCCGGTCGAGCCCACGCGCCTCCTCCAGATCCTTATCGCGGCTGAAACCCTCGCGCTCGCGGTTTTGTTCGCGTTCCATGGCGATCCTCCTCGCTAGCGCAACGTGCGCGGGCGAGCAGAGTTTCGGCTCGCATGCTACGCAAAGCCGCCAAAGTTCACGAACTTGGTTTCGAGATATTCCTCCAGTCCTTCGACGCCGCCTTCGCGGCCTAAGCCGCTCTCTTTCCAGCCGCCGAACGGGATCACTTCGTTCGAGTAAACGCCCTCATTGATCGACACCATGCCGTATTCGAGACGTTCGGCGACGCGCCAGGCGCGGTTGACGTCCTTGGTGAAGAAGTAGCCGGCGAGGCCGAACGGCGTGTCGTTGGCAATAGCGACCGCTTCGTCCTCATCCTTGAAACGGATCAAGGGCGCCACCGGGCCAAAGATCTCCTCGCGGTTTACGCGCATCTGCCGCGTCACGCCGGTGAGAACGGTTGGGGTGTAGAATTGAGCGCCGGCGCCGTGCTTCTTGCCGCCGGTGACGGCGGTGGCGCCGTCGGCCAGCGCTTCGGCCACCATGGACGAGACTTTGTCGATCGCCTTGTCGTCGATCAGCGGGCCGATCTCGACGCCGTCTTGATCGCCGGAGCCGACTTTGAGTTTGGCCACGGCGTCGGCGAATTTTTTGGCGAACGCGTCATAGACCGCGTCTTCGACCAGTATGCGGTTCGCGCAGACGCAAGTCTGACCGGCGTTGCGGAACTTCGAAGCGATCGCACCCTTGACGGCGACATCGAGATCGGCGTCGGCGAAAACCAAAAGCGGCGCGTTGCCGCCGAGTTCGAGCGACACTTTCTTCACGGTGGAGCCCACGCACATGGCGCCGAGCTTCTTGCCGACCGCGGTGGAGCCGGTGAACGAGAACTTCCGCACCAACGGACTCTCGCATAGCACTTTGCCGACGGCGCTGGCGTGCTCGGTTGTCACAACATTGAACGCGCCCCGGGGCAAGCCGGCCTTCTCGCCAAGCTCGGCAAGGGCAAGCGCCGTCAGCGGCGTTTGGTGCGGCGGCTTCAGCACGATGGTGCAGCCCGCCGCGAGGGCAGGCGCGGCCTTGCGCGTGATCATGGCCATCGGGAAATTCCACGGCGTGATCGCCGCGAACACGGCCACTGGCTGCTTGATCGTCCCGTGGCTGCGCGTCGCGGTCGTGGTCGGGATGACGCGCCCATAGGCGCGCTTGGCCTCTTCGGCGAACCATTCGGCAAACGCTGCGCCATAAGCCGCTTCGCCCCTCGCTTCGGCAAGCGGCTTGCCGCCTTCCATGCAGATGAGCCGCGCCAGGCGATCGATGTCGCCCATCATCAGTTCGTACCAAGCGCGCAACACTTGAGCCCGCTCCTTGGCGGTCTTGGCGGCCCAAGCGGGAAAGGCGGCGTGCGCCGCGGCGACGGCTTGTTCGGCTTCCGCCGCGCCCAGATCGGGAACTTCGGCGATCACTTCCTGGTTCGCCGGATTGTAGACCTTGAAGCGGGATGCGCCTTGGCGCCATTGGCCGTCGATATAGGCGTCGGAGCGGAATTGCATGATCGAAGCTCCATGAAGTGTCAGAGCGCGAGGTAGCAGACCCGCCCGGCCGTGTCCCGCATTCGTCCTGACGCGTGATCCGAAAGCTGATATGTAGAGCAACACTCGACACCTGACACCCGCAAGCGGTCCCATGAGCTGGAAAGATATTCTCGTCATCGTTTCCGAAGCCGAGGCCGACGCGCCGGCGCTGGCGCTCGGTGAGGCGCTGGCGCGCCAGTGCAGCGACTGTCACATTGCCGCGGCGTTCTTGACGCCG